>CAUUJQ010000087.1:0-5371 GCA_963545445.1 uncultured Veillonella sp.
CCCACAACCCCTACAGTGGCCACTGAGAATGCTACCATAGCAGCTACGATTTTCTTTTTCATCGTAATATCCTCCTTTTCCCTTTCATTGTATCAAAAAATAGATGAATATTCTATATTAAGTATACCTTCTATAGATGATTTTTTCATGAAGGGCCTTAACTTTTAACAAATACGTGGCACTTGGTCTTCTCCTAGCATATCCAACAGGCGGATTCCACCTACGGCTGTCTGCAATCCTACCTTGCCCGCATTGCCACTCACCACATCGCCGATGATCACCGCATCACGTCCTTCTGTGAAAGTCCGCATCAACTGTACTACATCATCTGCTACGTCAGCGCTGACAATAGCAATCAGTTTTCCTTCATTCGCTAAGTATAGTGGATCGTATCCCAAGACTTGACATACAGCTTGCACTTCCTCACGAACTGGGATAGCCGATTCTTGCAATCGAATCCCCTTTTGGGCAGAGTTAGCAATTTCTTGCAATGTTGTGGCTAAGCCACCACGGGTAGGATCTCGAAAGAAGGCGATATCCTTACCAAATGTTTCCAATACCTTATGACTCATCTCGTTTAGTGGGGCACAGTCTGTTTTGATTGTGTCTGGCAAATCGAGTCCGTACCTTGTACCCATGACCGCAATCGCATGGTCCCCTAAGGTACCGGACACGATGACTTTCATGCCACTTTCAATATAGGAAGTCCCCAACTGTACATAGTCAGGTACAATACCTACGCCGGCAGTGTTGATATAGATGCCGTCAACGGAACCCTTTTCCACTACCTTCGTATCTCCTGTGACGATAGAAATACCCGCCCGTTGTGCCATGTCCGACATTGTTTGTAGCACTGTTTCTAACGTAGATATAGGCAATCCTTCTTCTAGGATAAGCCCGCACGTTAAGTACTGTGGCACGGCGCCCATCATGGCTAAATCATTGACCGTACCGCATACGGCTAGCTTGCCAATGTTGCCACCAGGAAAGATATGCGGTGTTACTACATATGAGTCTGTGCTCATCGCCATGCGCCCTGTTGTAACTGGAAATACAGCACCATCATGTAATTCATTTAATATTGGATTCGAAAAATATTTCACAATATATTGATCCACCAACTCATGGCTATATTTACCACCATTGCCGTGGACTAAGCGAATGCGTTCCATTTATTCCTCCCAGGTCATTCCACCACTGGAAAAACCATATTTATACCATGCTGAACAACTGCCTTCTACAGAGACCATGCAAGCTCCCACAGGATGGTCTGGCGTACACAACTTACCAAATAACGGACACCCATCAGGGTGAATCATACCTTGAATGACAGACCCACATTGACAGCCCTTTGGTCCATCGCTAGTGGTAAACGTAGGCAATGGCACTTGTACTAGCGCATCGTAGGCAGACCATTCTCCGCGCAATTTTAAGCCCGAAGCCGGCAAGGTGCCGATACCGCGCCAACCATCATCAGAGGGCTCGTACAAAGTATTCATCAACTGTTGTGCCACAGAATTTCCCTGTTTCGCCACTACAGAACGATATGTATTTCCTACATAAAATTTTTGTTCTTTCCGTTGTTCTAATAAATTCACAATGGCTGCTAAGATTTCCATACCATCAAAGCCAGCAATGCAGCTTGGCATGTGGTATTCATCGGCTAAAAACTGATAGGGCTCCTCTCCGATGATAACACTGACGTGACCAGGCAACAAGAATCCATCGATTTGATGGTCTGGATTGCTCAATAAGGCCCGCAATGCAGGGGGCACTAATTTATGGGAAATTAAGAAAAATACATTCTTTAATCCCTTAGCATGTACTGCCTGTATGGTCGCTGCAATAACGGCTATGGTCGTTTCAAAACCGATGCCTAGGAAAATAATCTTTTTGTCTGGATATTGTGCACTCAATCCAAGCACTTCCATAGGGCTATAGATAATCTCAATGTGAGCGCCCTGTTCTTTAGATTTCCATAAATTTCCTTTTGTACCAGGTACTTTCAGCATATCTCCAAAGGTGGCAATCACTACGTCATCCCGTTCGGCATAGGCCAACGCTTGGTCCATATATTGTTGGTCCGTCACACAAACTGGACAACCGGGACCGCTGATTAACTCAATGCCCTTTGGCAACATTTGGCGGATGCCTTCCCGGAAAATAGCTACCGTGTGTGTTCCACAGACTTCCATGAATCGTACCGTTTCCTTTGGATTATGTAATTCACGAATTCGCTCTAGTAAACTAGCTGCGACCTTCGATTTTTCCGTTAAAGTAATCTTGTTCAAGTTCTTCTAATTCGCGGAATGCCTCAAGAGTCATTCGCGCTTCCTCCTCATCTACAATTTGTACGGCACAGCCCGCATGGACTAATAGCCAATCTCCAATTTTTGCTTCCGGCACCAATAACAGGCTACACTCCCGTCGCACCCCCGTTAATTCTACGGTACCGATAGATTCATTAATATGCACCAATTGTGCAGGTACTGCTAAACACATAGTATCTCCTATCTTTGCTGATAACTTCCCAACCACAGTTGCCCCAAGGCGATTCCGCCGTCATTCATAGGGCTTTGTGTGGGAACGTAGACCTTGTATTCCCTTAATTCTTGCATCACTCCTTCTAGAAGAATGCGATTCTGGAATACTCCGCCACATAAAACAATTTGCGAAATGTGTCGTTCTTCACAACATTGTTTCGCCATCTGTCCTATATAATATATCAAAGTTCTGTGAAAGTTCGCTGAGATTTTTGCTACACTTTCACCATATTCTAATTGTTTTATCACAGACCGTACTAAGCTCATCGCGTCTAATACAGTTTCATCCATCTTCATATCTAGGATGGTACCCGTCTCTGAAAGCGCCAATTGCTCTAATTCTATGGCAAGGTGTGCATCATACAAATGGACATGGCCTAACCCTAGCAAGGATGCCACAGTGTCGAATAGACGACCACCACTAGAAGACTGTACCATCTGCATATGAGGCATCATTTTTTCCAACAGTTCCCATCCCTTAGGCAGTGTTTGTTTCCACTGTTCTATCACAGTAGTCGCTTTTGACGGATAGAGCTCATTCACATACCATAAGGCTTGGCGCCACGGCTCTCGTACTGCCACTTCACCGCCTGGTAAAGGAGCATAGCTTAAATGCGCCATTCGTTCCATCTGCTCTTGGTGGCAATATAAAAATTCACCGCCCCATAGCGTCCCATCTGTGCCATAGCCTGTGCCATCAAAGCAGATTCCTAAAACCGGTTCCTGAATGTTATACTCTGCCAGCACTGCTGCTACATGAGCATGGTGATGTTGTACCTCTAGGACAGGCAATTGATGCTTTTTTGCATAGGCTCTACCACACTGTGACGTATAGTAGTTCGGATGAGCATCCACGATGACCTGAGTAGGCTGCAACTGAAATAACTCTTCATAGCGTTTCGTGGTAGTACATAATAAATCCTGTACTCGCTCACGTTCCATATCCCCCATATAAGGGCTAAGGATGGCGTGAGCCCCACGATTCATAGCGAAAGAGGCTTTCATATCCGCACCCATGGCTAGCATGGTGGACCTCTTCTCTAATGGTACTACAGGAATGGACAAAGGTACGTATCCTCGGCTACGGCGAATCATGATTGGTGTATCATCCACCACTTGTACTACAGAATCATCTACAGGAGAAATAATCTCTCGATTGTGCGTCAAAATATAATCTGCAATCCCCTGTAACTCTTCCCCTGCCTGTGCATCATCATACAGCACAGGATCACCACTTCGATTCGCACTAGTCATCACCCACAACGCATCAGAAGGCACCAAGCTATAGTGATAGGGCGCATACGGTAGCAAAATGCCCATAGTTTGCATGCCTGGAGCTACACTGGGTGCCACCAGTAAACTCTGTGATAGATCCCCTGTCTTATCAACCGGTTCCTCACGTGTAACTTGCCATCCTTGCTTAAAACTATTCTTTTGCTGATTTGTATTCCACATATCTTTAGAAATCACGTCATGCTTAAAAGTAGCATATGATTCCGTATGTATACTGTCAGTATTCTCCTGTCTTATCTTTTGTAATAGCACAATAGGTCTTGCAGGACTCAACAACAGTTCTTCTTCCTTTGCAGATATATGTACATACTGTTTGGCTGTTTCCAAAGACCCTGCCATGACGGCTAATGGTTTTCTAGGTCGACCTTTGCGCTGTCGTAAGGTTTGTACCGCTGTTTCTTGCAAAGCATCACACACCAAATGATAACCGCCCACACCTTTTAGCGCCACGATGGCACCACTTTGTATATACTCTTTAGCTTGCTCTATCGCATCCTGTCCGCTTGCGAGCACCATTCCGTCTGTACCTTGTAATGTAAACATGGGGCCACACTGGGCACAAGCATTGGGCTCTGCATGGTATCGCCGGCCTTCGAGATTCTCGTATTCCTCTTGGCACTCCTCGCACATGGGGAATACCTTCATAGATGTCTTCTCACGGTCGTAGGGAGTACTTTCAATAATCGTATACCTAGGCCCGCAATTTGTACAATTCGTAAACCCGTACTGAAAGCGTCGATTCTCAGGGTCTTGTATGTCCTGCAAGCATGCCTCGCAAGGTGCCATATCGGCGCCTATGAAGGCATTTCCTTTCACCCCTTGGGATAGGATGATGGTGAAAGCATCCAGAGACTGTAACTCTGATACTTCTATTTGTAGGTTATCAATGCGTCCATGGACAGGCAAGTCAGATTGCAATCGTTCAATGAATGTTTGGCAATTCTCGTCCGCCCCCTCAATGTGTATCTCCACACCAGTCGTGTCATTTCTAACTGTACCCATTAACCGTAATTCATGGGCTAGTTTAGACACAAAGGGGCGGAATCCTATGCCCTGTACAATGCCTGTTACATGTATGGTGTATGCCTTCATAGAACCCGCCTCCCTTCTGTTATATAATTTTAGTGATTTTCTTGTCGGATCCCTGCTGCATCAAGCTCAGCTTGGATCATAATAGCACATTCAATACGTTTTTTCTGTAATTTACATCCCAATTCGTACGGTGTGCTAAGGTCTCCACCTAATGTTTCATTATTCGCATGGCAACCGCCAGAGCAAAAGAATTTCGCCCAACACTTAGCACATGTTTCTTTCGTAAATACGTGAGTATTTCTAAACTGCGTTGGTATGTCGTAGTTCTTTAAACCATCGAAGACAGTACCGATCACATACCCATCTTTACCAACGTATTGGTGACATGGATAAATATCCCCATTCGGTACCACCGCCATATACTCATGACCTGCGCCACAACCACGCAAACGTTTTGCCATACATGGTCCACGATACAAGTCCATACGGAAGTGGAAGAAGTT
>CAUUJQ010000088.1:0-5371 GCA_963545445.1 uncultured Veillonella sp.
AGGATTGAGGAAATTTGTTATGATATAGGCTGTACCTATGAATTTGTGGATACTGGTGATTTCATGAACCAGCTTGTTCTCACACGGATGCCTTATAGACAAGAGTGCGATTATACGGGCAATATTCAAGAACCTACTGTACTAGAGGATGATGCGTATCTCTTTTTGCAACATGCCAACGAAATGTCCGATTATGAAATCTATGAGGGTATGGATGAGGACAGTCGCTTTGATGAAGTGGAGCTCTATGTCGGTAAGGATGGAACAATCAAGACGACATCGGATTATGATGATTTGTATGATGCACCAGTCATCATTGATCGACCGACTGGCTCATCCTCTACTGCCACAGGTCAGTCACCATATCCTGCACGTAGACGAAAATTTACCACTGCTGAGGGTATGTTATTGGGCCCTGCATTTGAGGAACCAGACTCGCATCGGACAGATGACTTTTTCTCAAGAACAGAAGAAACCACCATTGTTATATCTGGGGTCTTTCACAGTCTAGATATACGAGAAATTCGCCCTAAGGAAGATAGTAAGGCGGTGCAACGGGCTCGTGAAAAAGGGGAAGAACCGAAAAAACGGTCTATTATTACAGGGCATATTGTGGATGATAACAATAGCTTGGCTATTAAGTATTTTACAAGTCCTTCCGAAGATGGGCAGAAACTGTTGAAAGTATTTAAATCGGTAGGAAAAGTACAGGTCAAAGGGAATGTGATGTACGATGAAAAATTCGTTAAAGATTACGTGTTGAACTTGCAATCTGTACGGCCCGTAGAGGAAGATGCGTCAATGAAGCGGATGGATGATCGTGAGGACACTCGGGTGGAACTCCATTTGCATACGAAAATGTCCGAGAAAAATGCTCTGGTGGCGGTGAAAGATATTGTGAACCGCGTGAAAGAATGGGGTCATCCAGCAGTAGCTATAACAGACCACGGCGTGGTACAAGCCTTCCCAGAGGCGCAGGCGTATTCCTTGGAAAAAGGGGTAAAGATTCTCTACGGCGTAGAGGGATACCTCATTGATAGAGAGGACCAAAAAGTGCCACATCATATTATTATCTTTGCGAAAAATATGGTGGGATTACGCAATCTGTACAAGATGATTTCTATTAGCCATTTGAATTACTTCGATGAATATCCTAGATTGCCGAGAGCTGTCATTGAAGACCATCGAGAAGGAATTTTGCTAGGCACATCTTGCAAATCTGGTGAATTAATCCAAGCCATTGTGCATGGAGCGAGCGACGAAGAGATACAGAAGATTGCAAAATTTTACGATTACCTAGAAATTCAGCCTCATGAGAACTACAAGGACTTCATCAAAGAAGGCTTGCTCAAAACAGAGGAAGAGTTGCGGGATATCAATCGCCGTATCGTGGCTCTAGGAGATGACTTGCAAATGCCTGTAGTGGCTACAGGTAATGTGCATTATATGGACCCGAAAGATAAAATGTACCGTGAAATTATGCTCACTGCCAGTGGTGTGAAAGATCCTAAAGACAAGGCGGATCAGCATATGCGCACCACCGATGAAATGCTGGAAGAGTTTGCCTATTTAGGGGAAGACGTAGCATACCAAGTGGTGGTAACCAATACAAGAGCTATAGAAGCTAGCATTGATTCTATCATTCCTATCCCTAATGGAACGTATTCGCCAAAAATTGAGGGGGCCGACAAAGCTTTGGAAGATATGTGTTATGCCAAAGCGAAGTCCATTTATGGAGATCCTTTGCCGAAAACTGTGCAAGACCGTTTGGATTACGAGCTAAAAAGTATTATCGGCAATGGGTTCGGCGTGTTGTACTACATCGCCCATAAGCTAGTAAAGAAATCCTTAGACGATGGCTACCTTGTAGGGTCCCGTGGTTCCGTAGGATCATCCTTCGTAGCCACCATGGCAGATATTACGGAAGTAAATCCATTGGAACCGCACTATGTATGCCCTGAATGTAAGTGGAGCGAGTTCTATTTGAAAGGGGAATATGCAGGGGGATTTGACTTGCCACGGCGCCATTGTCCTGACTGTGGGACTCCATTGATCGCCAATGGCCACGATATTCCATTTGCTATTTTCATGGGTTTCCACGGAGACAAAGTGCCAGATATTGACTTGAACTTCTCCGGAGATTATCAAGGCCGTGCCCATAAGTACACGGAAGAATTATTCGGTCGAGACAATGTATTTAGAGCTGGTACGATCGGTACCATTGCAGATAAAACAGCCATCGGGTATGCTTACAAATATGCAGATGCCAATGACTTACAAAAACGGCGAGGCTTTATTGAAAAATTATCTACAGGCTTTACAAAAGTAAAGAATACCACTGGACAGCATCCAGGGGGTATCATGGTTTGCCCTCGAGATATGGATGTGCATCACTTTACACCCGTTCAGTATCCAGCGAACAAAAAAGAGAGTGGCATCATTACCACTCACTTTGACTATCACTCCATTGAAGGTCGTATGACTAAGCTAGATATACTGGGCCATGATGATCCGACGATCATTCGTATGTTGGAAGATATGACGGGCATACCGTCTACGAGCATTCCTTTCGATGACCCAGCGACGTTGAGCTTATTCTCCTCTACGAAAGCCTTAGGATTGACACCAGCGCAATTACAGGGAGATAAAGTCGCTACCTTGGCGGTACCAGAGTCCGGTACAGGATTCGTGCGCGCCATGCTAGAAGATTCAAAACCACAGACTTTTTCTGATTTAGTGCGGATTTCTGGGTTCTCCCATGGTACTAATGTGTGGGTAGATAACGCTCAAACGCTGATTAAAACGGGAACGTGTAAATTGAATGAGGCCATCTCTACCCGTGACGATATTATGAACTTTTTGCGCAACCAAGGTGTGGCAGATAATGTAGCCTTTTCCGTTATGGAAAATGTGCGTAAAGGAAAAGGTATCGAAAAACGAAACAAAGAGGGTATTGCCCAAACGAATTATGAAGAGCAGATGCGAGCGGCTCAGGTGCCAGAATGGTTTATCGCCTCTTGTAAAAAGATTTCCTATCTATTCCCTCGTGCCCATGCCGTGGCCTATGTTATGATGGCATTCCGCATTGCTTGGTACAAGATTAACTACCCATTGGCATTCTATGCATCGTACTTTTCCATTCGGGCGAAAGCATTCGACTTGAAAATCATGATGGGTTCCTTAGAGGAGCAGCAGCAGGAATTTAAACGGTTGAAAGCCTTAGCGGACAAGTATGAAGCGTCACAGAAGGAAAAAGACTTAATGTCTGCCTTGGAGGTATCCCTAGAGATGAAACAACGGGGTTATTCCTTCGCCAATGTAGAGCTGTACAAATCACAAGCAAGACGGTTCATGATTAAAGATGAAACATCCTTACTGCCACCTTTCGTAGCAGTTACTAGCTTAGGTGAAAAAGTAGCCGACGCCATCGTAGAAGAACGAGAACAAGCAGAGTTCTTGTCCATCAAGGATTTACGACGTCGCACTAAGATGTCACAAACCATTGCTAACCGGATGGTAGAACTCGGTTGTTTAGGAGATTTACCAGAAGATGAGCAAATGAGTTTGTTTGGATAAGTATATAGTGAATATGAAAAAACCTACGAAGAAGATACTCTAATTCGTAGGTTTTTTATTTCATAGATTTGTAATCACTTTGTATGCTAAGGGGCTAGTTAAAAAACTAGGTCCTTTTGTAATATATGGGATAGTTTTAGATGTTAATGATACAAATAGTTTACCAGTAGAACTGCATAATCCAATGTAGGATCGGAATACCAAACACATTGATTAGTACCGTAGCTGTAATTGGAACAACGAGGAAAGCTTTTACAGATTTTCTGTAGCGACCACCGAGGGTAGCGATGGTTGCAACCGTGTTTGGTGTAATGCCTAAGCCATGTCCCAGTAAAGCAGCACCAATGACAACGCCATCGTAATCTTTACAAAGTACAGGAAACACGATGAATCGTGTAAATAGGATGATGGCAATGACCTGTGTAACTAGGATGACAAGCATAGGACCTGTTAGAGATCCAAGTGCTGTCACAGGGATGCTCATAAATACAGTTGTTAGGAAAATAGTAATACTAATTTGACTGAACAAGGCAATGGCTTTGGAATTGATGAAAGTTTGCCCCATCGCGTCGCCACCGTTACGGATAGCAATGGCCAATAACATAGATACGATGAACGTAGGAATATGCAATCCAAAGGTATCTAATAAATAGTGAGCCCCGCCAATACCGATGCTCACACAGATAAGAACCAACAATAAATTGACAATAATGCCAACAGGAGTTGGTGCTGGTGACTCGGGAGGTGGTGGTGCTGTTTCATAACGGTTGAACTTTTCAATTAAATATTGTCCCATAGGACCGCCGATGAATACGCCGACGATGGTAGTGAAAGCAATAATACCATGGGCTACAGTTTCACCGTTTAAAGCATTCCCTAAGTCATGACCTAAGGCGGATACGAAGTTGTAACTGCTTTCAAGAGATAAAGAACCTAATAAAATAGCATAGTGTTTGTCTAAGCTGAATAGACTCGCCAGTCCTAAGCCAATGGTAATTTGCATGATCACAAGCAAAGTACTCATGCCCCAGTAGCGAGGGATGGCTTTCAAGGATGATGTACAAATTTGTACAGGTGCCACTAGCCCCATAGTAGCGAAGAATGCGACCATAGCGGGAACGAGAACCGCCTTGTCTAGAGTGATGAGTATAAGACCAGATATTTGCAATAGAAAAACGATGAGTGCCACCGTTAAACCGCCAATAGCAGGGACGGGAATAGCCCAACGATGCAGAATATTGATGTGTTTGTGCATAGTGGTGCCTAGTAAAAAGGCGAACAGTGAGAGTATGACCGTTTCTACGGCGCCAAGATGTAATTGTAGCATGTACGACGATGCCATGGAATGCCTCCTAACTTTAGATACAAAATACTATGATGGGGCAGTATGCCCATAGGATTCACTTGAACCAAAATCATAGTGTTACAGTCTGAAATAATACTATCCTATTATACATCTAAACGTGGTATATGTAAAAGCTATCTATGAAAAATGATTGTTAATAGATGGCTAAGTTATGATACCGTTATAACAAAAGTAATAATTAGTGCATTTGCTTATTACAGATAGAGACACACATATAATAATGCCCATCGAGGCACACAAAAAAAGCGCACCGTCCGCGAGGGATAGTGCGCTTTGTGAAAGATCAGGAAAGTATTTTTATGAGTTTAGCTATGCGGTGCATTGAGGGGGCACCACAAGCCTCTGCGGTAGTCGCGTATTCCAGAAAGGACAACGCGGAGTGCACGCTGTGCGTCAGCTTTTGAGAGGGGCGGGATTCCTTCTAGTCGA
>CAUUJQ010000089.1:0-5364 GCA_963545445.1 uncultured Veillonella sp.
GTAACACGCAAAAAAATCGTTCCAATTACTGGATTAGTGGCATAGATTCTGATAGTGCTATTTACAATGTGTCTAATGAATACGAAGAAAAATCCTACGGCACATGGAATGCGATGGTACAACGTAAATTTGGTGATGATTCCTTAGTATACTTTGGTGTTAATAACATCTTTGATCATCGTGATGATGACAGAGCTACCCAAGCTCGTGTGTACCGTTTTGGTGTAAACCTTAAATTCGGTGCTGGTGGAAATAGCAAAGGGGATACTCCTAAAGCGCAATCAGTTAATGCACCGAATACAGGTGTTGTTGCAGCAACGATTGCTCAACCGCAAGTGGATAAGATAGTATCTGCTATTAATGGTGATGAAATGGGACATGTTCATACGTTCTTAGATCGACCATTTGAGTCTAACAAAGAAACAGGCACACACTTTATCGGCGATTATCGTACACGATTAATGGCACATGGTGGCTCTGAACGTCCACAATCCTTATATACAAGTAATTCCTATGTGGGTAATGCAGAGTATAACTTAAAAGATGAAAGAGAACATGGTTTTGAACAACGTGTTCGCTTTGGTGTAGATGCAAGAATTAACGACCATACGAATGTGAAAGTTCTTGCTAGTGCAAGTGGAACTCATTCCATTGATACAGCAAGCACTACAGTTAACTCTAGAGGTCTAAACAAACAGCGTTTAGAAAATCTCGATGTGACTAGTTCTAAAGGTCATTGGGACTTCTCAATTGGTCGTTTATCTGAGTCTATGGGTACTACTGGATATTGGTTCAATAAAACATTTGATGGTATTCGTGCCGTTTGGACTGGTGATCGCAGTCAATTCCGTGCAGGTATTGGTTCCTTTAAAGCAAGCACTGGTATTACAGACTCTGCTTATACCCATAGTACATATGCCACATATTTCAGAGCTCCAACATTGGATGAGTTTATTGGTTTAAATAGTCAATTATATAATACGTTCAATGAAGGTATGTACGGCAATGAGTGGAAAACTCCTATTGAGGAAAAGGATGGAAAAAGAGTTCCTCAAAAAGGATCTTTTATGGAAAGATACTTAAATGACTTTAAAGGTAAGAACGAAAATCTATTCTTTGTAGAGCAATTGACCGATTTAGAAAATACAATGGCCAACTTATCAGAAGAAGAACGAGCTGCAAAACGTACTGAGATTGTACAGCGTATGGCTGAGATTGTTGGTAAAGCATATCCAGAATTAGCTAACTCTACTCACTTAGCATATAGAACTGAAAAGCCAGGAAAAGTTATAAACATCATGTATGAAGTAGAAGACGCCAATGGTACAAAAGCATACTTAATGGCTCAGATGGATTCTTATACATCTGGTGGAAAATTTACACCATATACTATTAACAAAGATGAACCAGAAGCCCGAAAAGCTGTTAAAAAAGAGAAAAACGAAATCTTAAAAGAATTGTATGGTAAATCATTGGAGTCTGTTAATTCAAAATTTGCCGCAAGTTTGGGAGACCCAACTTTATTAAGCAAGGAATACATTGATAAAAATAAAGCTAAGCTTGAAGAAGGCTATAAGGCTGCTGCTGAATGGGCTGCGCGTAAACAATGGATTGAAGATAATGAATATTCTTTAGACTCACGTGATGACAAAATAAAATATTTTGATAACTATACTCTTACTGATGACGGATATTATAAGAAAGTATCTTCAAGTGCTCCTGAAGCAAAAAAACTTGATAACCCAATCAAGGAGTATAAATTTAAAAGAGTTGTGAAAATATTTGAAAAAGGAGACTACGTATCTGGTAAAGGCAGTAAAATGAATGATGTTGATATTGCCGAAACATTAAAATCTGCGAATTTTGTGACAACAACCAGTGATTATACCGAAGGCAAAATGCAGTTTTTCCCAGAACTATATTTGAGAGAATTAATTAGAGTATTAAAAACTTCCGAACAAGGAAATACTTTGCCTAGAGCAGCTCTCGAAAAAGTAATTGGAAAACCAATTAAAGTGACTGGATTAAAACTTGAACGTGATACAATTCCTGCGATTGATAAAGCTATCTTTGCACAATACAAAACACAAATTAATCCTCGCTTAGGTTTACAAGCCTGGTTCTTACGCTCCTTAAATAATAATGAACATTCTATGCAAGCAGGTCATGCGAAAACTAAGATGGTCACTCATACAGGTATTACAGGATATAATACAGATTGGGCAGGAGATATCAATCCAGATGATCCAATTTACGGAGATGTAACATCTGAAGTACCAGACTTAACAAATGATACATACACAACAAATCGCTTGGCAAATATCTTTGCCATCGGTGCACAGTATCAATTGGGACATAATGCACTTCTTTCCGTAGATTATGGGGTTAACCGCAGTGATTTCGGTCGATACATGAATGGTCAAACTAATTACGATCATATTCCTGGAACAGCTGACTTCACAGTGAAAGGTCGTTCCATGGGTGGTACTCCACACTTCTGGACAGCTCGTCTTGACATCGGACAATCTGATTACACAAGACCAGGTAGCTGGAATGCGTTTATGGATTACAAATACTTTGCCCATGGTTCCTTCTTCGGTGGTAATGGTACAGGCGCCGTGCCAGATCGTTACTTAGATGGTATCCGCAGCTTTACATTAGGTGGTGGCTATGTGCCTCGTAAAGATTTGTTGCTTGAAGCGTTCTACACATTTGATGCTAAAGGTATTGGACAACGTGATACATTATATGGTGGAGAAAACTTTAAATTAGGTAACTACACTCGTATCCAAGGTACTTACAAATTCTAATATACAATTACAAAGTGTTTCTCGTATGATATGACTCAACGTGATACGATGGTAGCAACATTATCGTTTGCGAAGATGATGGCATACTGAAATACACATTAGAAAAGCTATAACATAGTTGATGGAAATCCTCAACTAGTTATAGCTTTTCTGCATATTAGATACCTAATATATGGTGATGAAACTAACAGTAACTTTGTAAATAGTATCAATATATGAGATGATTATTCTAAAGTGAATCAATAAGTAAACTCTATATATAAGGATTATTAAGAATAGCGAAAGAACTAAATCATATCTTGTAATAAAAACTACTCTTAAAATGTCGCAATGGAGCAGTCTAAAACGTTTTAGAGTGGAAAAAGATTATCAGTACTAGATATAATAAAAGTAATTTGAATTTATTTCTCAAAAAAATGCATAATTTTGAGTTTAGAAGGAGGTTGCCAATGACAAGGAAAAGTGAATCAACGAAGAAGTACCTTATGCTTTCCTGTGCCATTGCTACGTGGCTTGGGGGCGCAAGTTTTCTAGTTCCGACTGTAGCACATGCGGAAGGATCTGTATATGTTACAGCGAATCGTGCACAAGAAGAGGCGAAGTATAATTCGCAACAAGTACAAATTATTACTAAAAAAGATATCGAGGCAAAACAAGCTAAATCTGCTGAGGATATTGTATTTAGCGAAACAGGTGTGAGTCGTACGGTTGATGCTATGGGACGTGTAGGGGTATCCATTCGTGGGGCTGAGCCTCGTCATACCCTAATCTTGGTAGATGGTCAACCTGTGATGGGTGACTTATCGAAATACCAAGGTGCTGGTGATGAGTTACAACGTCTTGGCACTGAAAACTTAGATCATATTGAAATTATTCAAGGTGCAGCGAGCGCTAAATATGGTTCCGATGCTATGGGTGGTGTTATTAATGTCATTACCAACAAGCCACGCAATAAAGCAGGTCTTCAGTTAAATGTAGAAGGTATCCGTGAGCGAGGTGATGGCAATAGCATACCAGCTACGAATGTCTTTGTTCGTGCCGATTCTGGTAAAATGGGCAAAGTAAAAGTAAATATTTTTGGTAGCAAACGTGATATTATGCCTATCTATGCTAGCGAAAGCCCTAGACAATCCGCCCTAGGTGCAGATGATACGGTAGACCATGGATTCCTAAAAAATTCTTTACGGTATTATGGCACAAATGCCAATGTGGGTATTGCTAGTATCATCGATGTGAAAGATAATCAAACGATTAGTATGAAGTTGGATCGCTATCGTGAAGATCTAGAGCGCTATGTGAAAAATAGTGATTCTTTCATGGTGCCACAAATGCATTATAAACGCGATTTAAATCGTAATACCATGAACTTGACCTATGAAGGTAAGGATGATGTGTCCAACTGGAAAGCAGAATTAAACTACACTCGTACTAATGAAAATGATTTAACCTTAAGCAGTGATTATGGTAAAAGTACTTATGAGGGTAAAAATACCTTAGAGTATACAGACAATATCGATCATAAACAATGGAACTTTGGTGTGTCTGGTGATGTACAAGCCAACGATGACCATTTAATTTCCTATGGTGTGGGTATGTCTCGCGAAACGGGTACAGGTAGCCGTTTGAAAAATGCGCCAAATACTTATGTACGTGATGTAGATCCTTGGGATTTCGATAAGAGTTTATCTGTTGACCGCAATGGTAATCCAAAATCTAATATTTATGATTATTCTTTTGGTAAGAATAAAGATGGTATCATTGAACGTAATAAAGAAAAAGAATGGTACACCACAGATACATCAAATCCAAATAGCAAGGTGCCTGAGTTTACCTATGAAGATTTTTTAAATTATAAAGAAAAGTTGACTGAAGGAGATCCGTCTAACTCTCAAACTTGGGTTAGTGGTACAACAGCTAATACATTAAAGAAAAAATATCCTGAAGCCTATGCCAAATATATGGAGTTTGGCGCGACATTAATGGCGGAAAATAAAGCCGCAATTGACGAAAATAATGCAACAGCAACTAGTTGGAGAGATAAAATTTTTAGCTCCGATGTAGAAAAGTTACCATTATATTATTATGATAATGCTATTAACCCAAAATTAAGTAAAATTATCAAATTAAATGGCGCTAATTTCAAGGAAGAAGCTAACAAACGTATCAATAAACAAACAGTTGGTACAGGCTCCATTAATAAACAATACCTATTTGTACAAGATACTTGGCAATTGAACAAGAATACAATCTTAACACCAATTGCACGTCTTGATCATAGTAGCCTGTTTGGGTCTAATTTGTCGTTCAATATGGGCGTAACCCATAATTTGAATGGCAATACACATCGCCGTTTGAAAGCTAACGTGGGTAGTAGCTATGTAGAACCAGGTATGGGTGAGTTATTCTATAACTGGGAAATGTTCCCATCTCATATTACGGCATTTAGTTTAAATGGTGGTGAAGCTCGTCTTGGGTGGTATTGGCAAGGTAATCCTAACTTAAAACCTGAAAAATCCATTAACTTTGACGTATCTATTGAAGGTGAAAACAAAAA
>CAUUJQ010000090.1:0-5348 GCA_963545445.1 uncultured Veillonella sp.
GCGGAAGAATCCAATGCCTTTTACCGTCGTAACTTAGCGGCTGGTCAAAAAGGTTTGTCCATCGCCTTCGACTTGGCTACACACCGTGGTTATGACTCCGACCATCCTCGTGTAGTGGGTGACGTTGGTAAAGCCGGCGTTGCGGTAGACTCTATCTTGGATATGGAAATCTTGTTCTCTGGTATTCCATTGGACCAAATGTCTGTATCCATGACAATGAACGGCGCCGTATTACCAGTTATGGCTTTCTATATCTTAGCTGGTGAAGAACAAGGTGTAGATAAATCCGTTATGGCAGGTACTATCCAAAATGATATCTTGAAAGAGTTCATGGTGCGTAATACTTACATTTATCCACCAGCAGCATCTATGCGTATCATCGGTGATATCTTTGCCTACACATCCAAATATATGCCTAAATTCAACAGTATTTCCATTTCTGGGTACCATATGCAAGAAGCAGGTGCTACAGCAGATATTGAATTAGGTTACACATTGGCTGACGGTTTAGAATACTTGCGTACTGGTGTGGCAGCAGGTCTTACAGTTGACCAATTCGCACCGCGCTTATCCTTCTTCTGGGCCATGGGTAAAAACTACTTCATGGAAATCGCTAAAATGCGTGCAGGCCGTATGTTATGGGCTAAAATTGTTAAATCCTTTGGTCCAAAAAATGTTAAATCTATGGCGTTGCGTACTCACTCCCAAACATCTGGTTGGTCTTTAACAGAACAAGATCCATTCAATAACATTACTCGTACATGTATTGAAGCGATGGCAGCAGCCTTGGGTCATACCCAATCCTTGCATACGAATGCTCTTGACGAAGCGATTGCGTTGCCTACAGACTTCTCGGCTCGTATTGCTCGTAATACGCAATTGTATATCCAAGATGAAACTAAAGTATGTAAAGTTATCGATCCTTGGGGCGGTTCTTACTATGTAGAATTCTTGACAAATCAATTGATCCGTAAAGCTTGGGCTCATATCCAAGAAGTTGAAGCCTTGGGTGGTATGTCTAAAGCGATTGATACTGGTCTTCCAAAAATGCGTATCGAAGAAGCGGCAGCTCGTCGCCAAGCGCACATTGACTCTGGCAGTGAAAAAATTGTCGGTGTTAACTACTTACGCCTTGATAAAGAAGATCCATTAGATATCTTAGAAGTTGATAATACAGCTGTACGTTTGGCACAGATCGAACGGTTGAAAACATTACGTGCTAATCGTGATAATGACAAAGTACGCAGCTGTTTGGATGCCATTACAAAAGCGATGGAAACAGGAGAAGGAAACTTGCTTGAATTAGCCGTAGAAGCAGCTCGTGCTCGTGCATCTAAAGGTGAAATCTCTGATGCGGTAGAAAAAGTATGTGGTCGTCATAAAGCGATTATTCGCTCTATTTCTGGTGTATACAGCAGCGAATTCAGCGATGATGATGTCATCACAGAAGTACGCAGCATGACTGAAAAATTTGAAGAAAAACATGGTCGTCGCCCTCGTATTTTCGTAGCAAAAATGGGTCAAGATGGTCACGATCGCGGAGCTAAGGTAATTTCTACAGCCTTCGCAGATATGGGCTATGACGTAGATATCGGACCTTTATTCCAAACTCCAGAAGAAGCAGCGAAAGATGCTGTAGATAATGACGTACATATCGTAGGTATGAGTTCCTTAGCAGCAGGTCATAAAACATTGATGCCTCAATTGTGTGAAGAACTTAAAAAATTAGGCCGTGAAGATATTATGGTTGTTATCGGTGGCGTTATTCCAGCTCAAGATTATGATTATCTCTATGAGCATGGTGCAGCAGCGATCTTTGGACCTGGTACAATCATTCCAGTGTGTGCTAAAAAAGTTCTCGAATTATTAGAAGAACGCTTAGAAGAGGAAGAATAATCTACTTAGACGATTCTAGACTCGTAAATAGGTAAGACATGACACGTAGTCAGTGCCTCGTGCTACTTTGTAGCTGGCTACTGATTGCGTGTTTGTCATATTCGAATCGGTGAAAGGAGGGTGTCTTATGAGTGATGATACCTATAAGCCTTCTTGGGTTCCTGAGGAGAAAGATGATAAATTTGCATGCCGCGTTATGCGCGGTGTGGATGGTGGTCATGATGGGATGGATGCCCATGTGAATGCACCGCAAAAACCAGTGGCGCCTAAGGTGGTAAAACGGAAAAAATTGACCGTTGATGACTATGTGGAAGGGGTCTTAGCGGGGAACCGTATGATCCTATCCCGTGCGATTACCTTAATTGAAAGTAATGCAGCAGCCCATTTTGCAATGGCACAGCAAGTCATTCAACGCTTGTTACCGTACACAGGTAAATCTACCCGTGTAGGGATTACAGGGGTACCTGGTGCTGGTAAATCTACTTTGATTGAAGCATTGGGAACAAAGCTATGTCAACATGGTCATAAAGTGGCCGTTCTTGCAGTAGACCCATCTAGTACAGTGACAGGTGGATCTATCCTAGGGGATAAAACCCGGATGGAACAACTTTCACGGGAGCCAAATGCATTCATTCGGCCATCTCCATCAGGCGGTACTTTGGGCGGTTTGACTCGTAAAAGTAGAGAAACCTTGCTATTATGTGAAGCCGCTGGGTACGATACGATCCTAGTAGAAACCGTAGGGGTAGGTCAAAGTGAAACGACAGTACGTTCCATGGTAGACTTCTTCTTACTCGTTGTGTTGACTGGTGCTGGCGATGAATTGCAAGGTATGAAAAAAGGTGTTATGGAATTGGCCGATGCCATCGTCGTGAATAAAGCCGATGGAGATAACTTGCAACGTGCCAAAGTGACGCGCCAAGAATACGAACGTATTTTATGGTTCATTCGCGATGCCACAGAACAATGGACAACCCATGCGTACACATGCTCTGCGTACACTGGGGATGGCATCATGGAATTGTGGCAAGGGGTTATCGAAAAATTCATGGAACAATGTAAAGGCAACGGAGTCTTACAAGCACGTCGTCGTGATCAAACTCTATCATGGGTATACTCCATGGTGGAAGAACATTTGCAAAACTTGTTCTATCGAGCTCCAGAAATTGTAGCTTGTCGGGATGGCATCGAAGATGCTGTTATCGAGGGTCGCTTAACACCAACATTGGCGGTGCAACAATTTATTAATACTTTCACACAAACAGCTTTGGGGGATCAAGCGAAGAACACCCCTTTGTTTGAACTGAAATAAATGCGAAACAGGAGGGGAAACTCTCCTGTTTTCTGCGTATGTAGGTGAAATCCTAGTAAATGTTAGGGTATATGGATTTTGAAAGATATAAGATGAAAAATATATAATAAAAATCTTTATGTGTGATAAAAGTAACACAAAAACGATATAAATGTGTATTCTAAATGGATGTGTAAAATTTTATTAGAACTTAAAAGAATAGGAAAATAAATGGTCCATTTATTTATTTTCACAAGGCTGAATATTTGTTATAATATGACGGAAAGTTAATGAATACATAACTAGTATTGTTTACACTATGTGAGGTGCATAATAATGAGTTTCGAAAGTCGATTCCAACATCTTGATCGCCGTGCCCCTATTGCTGAGGATAACGTGGCGATTATTCATGATTTAGAAAAATGTAAGAACTGTACTCTTTGTCGTAAAGCATGTGCTGACACTATGAGCGTACTTGACTACTATGATTTGGAAGCAACAGGAGATAATCCTATCTGTATCCAATGTGGTCAATGTGCGGTAATTTGCCCATTTGGTGCTATGTACGAACGTACAGAATTAGATAAAGTAAAAGAAGCCATTGCAGATCCAGAGAAAATCGTGGTGATTCAAACAGCGCCAGCTGTTCGTGTGTCCATTGGTGAAGAATTTGGATTTGAGCCTGGCACATACCAAGAAGGCAAAATGGTAGGCGCTCTTCGTGCGTTAGGTGCTGATTATGTAGTAGATACAAACTTCGGTGCTGACTTGACAATCATGGAAGAAGCAAGCGAATTATTAGAACGTAAATTACATGGCACAGGTCCATTGCCACAATTTACTAGCTGTTGTCCAGCATGGGTAAAATTCTGTGAAACATTTTTCCCAGAATATGTATCCCATATTTCTTCAGCTCGTAGTTGTATCGCTATGGAATCTGCTATGGTAAAAACATATTTTGCCAAAAATATGAATATTGATCCTAAGAAAATTGTATCCGTATCGGTAGCTCCTTGTACTGCTAAAAAAGCAGAAATTCGTCGTCCTGAGCAAAATAATGCAACTCGTTTCACTGGCGAAGACTTGGGTCCAGATACAGATATCTGTATTACTACACGTGAATTTGCACAATGGATTCGCGATGCAGAATTAGATTTTGCTGCAGTGGAAGATTCCGCTTATGATAAATTCATCGGTGCTGCTACTGGCGGCGGGGTTATCTTTGGTAATACTGGTGGTGTTATGGAAGCAGCGATGCGTGCATCCTACAAATTTATCACTGGTGACGAACCATCTCCAGCTCCACTTCTTAACTTAACAGATGTGCGTGGTATGGATGGCGTGAAAGAAGCAACTGTAGAAATCGGTGGACATACAATCAATGTGGCAGTTTGCCATGGTGGTAAAAATATTCGAGAGTTCTTGAACGAATTGAAAGAATCTGGTAAAACATACGATTTCATCGAAATGATGGCGTGTCCAGGCGGCTGTATCGGTGGTGGTGGACAACCGCGTGCTAAATTACCAGTTGCCAATAAAGTAAAAGGTGAACGTATCGATGGTCTTTATAACTGGGATTCCAATATGAAGCTTCGTTCTTCCTATGAAAACCCTGAGATTAAAGATGCGTATGCTAATTTCTTAGAAAAACCATTAGGACATATTGCTCATGAGTTGTTACATACTACATATGTAGATCGTAGCCGTGATTTAGGTGCTCGTAAAGACGTGACTCCAGAAACATGTCCAACATCTCCAAAATTTAAAAAGCCGGAATAATTTAGTTAGTAACTTCAACTCCGGTGAGTCAGCGAATGTGTAAGTTGGTTTGCTGCTGAAGGAAGTTATTATATAGTCATCTAAGCATGACAACATACTGCAAGACGAAAAGACTCTTATGGGGATCATCTCATAGGAGTCTTTTCTATTCTATTCCATCTCGGGGCTTTACTCCTATGTGGATAAAGGGAAGAGCCCGACATATGACCTGGCTCCATTTGTAGCCTGTGCGGTATCTCTTGCAAATGGAAGAGCACGGCACATTCCTCCACAAACTGATCCTACGGTAGGTTTGCTACGGAACATGCCGCGCTCTTCTTCGTTTGCGTGATGTAGGCATAATATATTCACAGGCTACTAGTTATGAAGTTTGTTCCAGACT
>CAUUJQ010000091.1:0-5322 GCA_963545445.1 uncultured Veillonella sp.
TTTCATTATTTTTGATGTTATAAACTATAATATTATCAAGCTATTAATTATACATCATCCATATATGCGTAAAACTATAACCCGAAGGATACCCAAGGCGTTTAAGGGCTTTTCTATATTTCTCATATAACAAAAAGGGACTATGAAAGAATAGTCACCTATTCTTTCACAGTCCCCATAGTATTTACTTAGTCAATACTGCAATCCACGGATGCAATCTTAGATTACATCATGCCGCCCATACCGCCCATTGGAGGCATTGGAGGCATCATTGGTGCATTTTCTTCTACTTTATCAGCTACGATGGATTCAGTAGTTAATACTAATGCTGCGATGGATGCTGCATTTTGCAAGGCAGAGCGTGTTACTTTAGCAGGATCCACGATACCAGCTTTTACCATGTCTACATATTCTTCTGTTAATGCGTTGAAACCGATACCACTTTCAGTAGATTTTACGCGTTCTACTACAACGGAACCTTCTAAACCTGCATTGTAAGCGATTTGGCGAAGTGGTTCTTCCACAGCACGGCGCACAAGGTTCACACCTGTCAACACGTCACCAGTAGCTTCGATACCATCTAATGCTGGGATGATGTCGATCAATGTAGTACCACCACCTGCAACGATACCTTCTTCTACAGCTGCACGAGTCGCGTTCAATGCGTCTTCGATGCGAAGTTTTTTATCTTTCAATTCTACTTCTGTTGCCGCACCTACTTCGATAACAGCTACACCGCCAGACAATTTAGCCAAACGTTCTTGTAATTTTTCTTTATCGAATTCGGAAGTCGCTTCTTCAGCTTGTGCACGAACTTGTGCAACACGACGAGCAATTACGTCTTTGTTGCCATTGCCATCAACGATAATAGTTTCATCTTTAGTGATACGAACTTGACGAGCTGTACCCAAGTGTTCTAAGTCCACATTGTCCAATTTCAAGCCCACTTCTTCACTGATCACAACACCGCCAGTTAAGATAGCGATATCTTCTAACATAGCTTTACGACGGTCACCAAAACCAGGAGCTTTCACAGCTACTGCTTTTAATGTACCACGAAGGCGGTTCACTACTAATGTAGCCAATGCTTCGCCTTCTACGTCTTCAGCGATGATCACAAGTTCTTTACCAAGTTTTACAACCTTTTCAAGAGCTGGTAACAAGTCAGCGATAACGGAGATTTTGCGATCAGTGATCAAGATCAATGGTTCGTTTACAACAGCTTCCATTTTATCTGGGTCTGTTACCATGTAAGGAGATAAGTAACCGCGATCGAATTGCATACCTTCTACTACGTTCAATTCAGTTTGTAATGTTTTGGATTCTTCTACAGTGATCACACCATCGTTGCCTACACGGTCCATTGCTTCTGCAATTAATGCGCCGATTTCTTCATCAGCTGCAGATACGGATGCAACTTGAGCGATGTCTTGTTTACCGTTTACGTCGATAGCTTTGGATTGAATTTCAGCTACTAATTTTTTAACTGCTAATTCAATACCTTTTTTAAGGATCATTGGGTTTGCACCAGCAGCTACATTTCGCATACCTTCTTGGATCATAGCCTGCGCCAATACTGTAGCAGTTGTAGTGCCGTCACCAGCTACGTCGTTAGTTTTTGTAGCTACTTCTTTCACTAATTGTGCACCCATGTTTTCAAATGGATCTGGAAGTTCAATATCGCGAGCGATAGTAACACCATCATTAGTAATTGTTGGAGCACCAAATTTTTTCTCTAATACTACATTGCGACCTTTAGGTCCTAATGTTACTTTTACAGCATTTGCTAATTGGTCAACGCCACGGCCTAATGCACGGCGTGCTTCTTCATTAAATAAAATTTCTTTTGCCATTGTATAGCCTCCTCTATGGGGAAATTATCCCGCTGATTGGTTAGATTATAATACTGCTAAAATATCTTTTTCGCTGATGATCAAATGGTCGATGCCATCAATTTTGAACTCAGTACCAGCATATTTGGAGAACATAACTGTATTGCCCACTTCTACTTCTGGTTTTACACGTTCGCCATTGTCACATAATTTACCAGGACCTACTGCGATAACTGTACCTTCAGATGGACGTTCCTTTGTGGAAGATGCTAAAAAGATACCACTTTCCGTTTTTGTTTCTACTTCTAATACACGAATAATGACACGATCGCCTAATGGTTTCATTGTTATACCTCTTCTCATATACACTATAATATCGATGTTAGCACTCAATAATGGTGAGTGCTAATCACAAGTATTATTATAAATCATTTTTAAATTTTTGCAAGCCCTTTTTGACTTTTTGACCAAATACTTTTTAGAACTTATGATTTTGCCTCGTGGGCTGCGATAATCTTTTTACAAGTTTCCACTAGACTAATGCGTTTATCCATACTGAAAGCTCGTATCTTTTCGTACGCCTTTTCCTCGGAAAATCCATGGAGCTCCATCAATATGCCCGTCGCTTTCGTCACATATTTTCGTTCTTCTAAGGAGCTTTCCAAACCCTTCACCTGCTCTAACAAATCGCGTTCTTCTTGAAAGCGACTCATCGCCATCTGCAACGCGGGACCCAAGTCCGGCTCACGTAAAGGCTTAATCAAATAGCCATAGACACCAGATTGAGATGCTTTTTGGATTAAATCATCTTGGCTGTACGCCGTTAAGAGCACCACCGGTGCCAATCGTTTATGGCGAATTTGACGGGCTGCCTCAATACCATCCAATTCCGGCATCTTCACATCCATGAGCACTATATCTGGCGCTAGGTCTTGGCATAATTGGATCGCTTCCACTCCATTGGCGCCTTCACCTACCACCGTATGGCCTTGGCTTTCTAATATATCTCGCAAGTCCATGCGAATCAGCGACTCATCATCTACTAGTAAGACGCGCATATTCTTCTCCTTTATGTATCCAAATATCTACCACAGTCCCTGTCCCTTGGGATGCCCAAGAAATCGTTCCATCTAATTCATTCCGGACTAGGTTATCGATAATTTGTAATCCTAACCGGCGTTGTCGGGTACTTTCAAAATCATCTGGCAAACCACAACCTGTATCTCGAATCGTAATGTGTAGTCTATCACCATGATCCTCATCCTTTACGTCTCGCACATCTACCTGCACTTGACCTTCCGTTCTATCTTTGAAAGCATGTTTAAATAGATTGGAAAAAAGTTCATTCATGACTAGGGACACATAGCTAGCCTTGTGGGACGACATAATGATATCTTCTCCGGTATATTCCATATCGATGCGCTGTTCAGAGGAGCCCAGCCCTTGTCGCAACAAACGCCACAGTTCTTCGATAATACTGCGCAATGCTACGTAGTCTTCGTCAAAGTTCGACACGATTTCATGAACGAGAGCCATACTTTCAATACGATGAATACTGTCTTGTAACGCTTGTTTTACATCCTCTGACCCACTGCGACGGCTTTGCATGCGCAATAAGCCCGCCACAGATTGCAAGTTATTTTTCACCCGATGGTGCACTTCCTTGATGACGGAGTTTTTCACCAACAACTCTTGATCCCGCTTGCGAAGTTCCGTTTTATCTTGCAACACCAAGATACCACGTTTCCACTTTACCCCAAGAACGACAGGAATCATCACTTGTCGTAGAGCAATATCACCATATAATTCTTCGTCAATGGTGCCTACTCTATCTTCTAATGCTTTTTTGATGCGGCCTACTTTCAAAGTACTACTATATATAGATGTCCCCTGCAATCGCCGATCGATGCCCAAAATATCTCCTAGCTTTTTTGCCGCTCTATTTGCATACAGTATGGTTCCGTCTTGTTCAAAAAAGAGTATCCCATCTAAGAGTGAAATCCCCTCATACAGTTCTGGCTGCTGTAATTGTGGTACCAACATGCCTTGAAAGGTCGTCTGTGACACGACGGACATAAACTCATCGTAACGATTAGAGTACACTTCAGATACAGGATTCGTGAATGCACAAGCACCGATGCACTTGCCCCCATTGTCTACAATGGGGTACACATAGGCATGATAAGACTCGATTGTGATACCTGATTCTGTAGATTCTTCCCAGTCCATGAGACCTGCATACACCTTGCCAGTACTTAACATCTGCTGCATAGGATGGTCCATAGGAACTTCGTATTTCTGCACCATTCCCGTGTGACTATTATCTAGTGCTCCACTGAGTAAAAGGTGTCCGTCCTTAGCTTGCACTAGGAGGGACACCCCTTGTTCACTGATGGCTTTACCAAAGCTTAATCGTTCAGAAAACTGCAATAATAGCGCCTGTTGTGTTGGATATAAGTCTGTTTCTTTGTCTAGAATCTCTTTCCAACTAGTCATGTTGGTTTCCTTTCCACAAATCACTGCCCAATGGAATGGACGGTTTTGCATTCAACGTGTAATTACTGAATTTACCAGCTTGCGCCATATAGTACGCTCGGCAACCAATCATAGCGGCATTGTCTGTGGCCAACATAGATCCCGCTGTGAGATACGTCAACCCGTCCGCTTCACACATGGCTTGTAAATCTCGTTGCAACCCACTGTTTGCAGATACACCGCCAGCCAGAGCAATCTTCGTTTCTCCCAATGCATGAGCTGCTTCTTTCATTTTTTCCACCAACACATCGGTAATGGCTTTTTGAAAGGACGCTGCCACATCTTCATGACAGATGGATTCACCCTTTTGCTGCTTTCCATTGATATAATTCAGAACAGCCGATTTCAAGCCACTGAAACTAAAATCAAAGTTTCCTTTTTCTAATAAGGGTCTTGGAAAATCGATGGCTTCCGGATTGCCTTGTTTTGCCAACGCATCAATATGTGGTCCGCCCGGGTAAGGATAGCCCAATACACGAGCAATTTTATCAAAGGCTTCCCCTGCTGCATCATCCCGTGTTTGCCCCAGTACCTGAAAGCTTTCATAATCTGTGACATGGACAATCATGGTATGCCCACCAGATACAACTAAGCACAAGAACGGCGGTTCCAAGTTAGGATGCAAGAGGAAGTTCGCAAAAATATGGCCTTCCATATGATGCACCCCTACCAAGGGGATATCTTTTGCAAAGGATAAAGCCTTCGCCGCAGACACACCTACTAGCAAAGCCCCTACTAAGCCAGGCCCATAAGTGACACCGATATGATCCATATCATCTAAGGTCAAATTCGCATCTGCCAAAGCTTGGTCGATGACAGGCATAATCTGTTCTATATGATGGCGAGATGCCACCTCCGGCACAACACCGCCAAACTTTCTATGAATCGGAACTTGGCTAGAAATCACATTGGAAATCACCGTTCTGCCATCCTGCAACACCGCTGCCGATGTTTC
>CAUUJQ010000092.1:0-5304 GCA_963545445.1 uncultured Veillonella sp.
GCATATAGAAAAACACAATAAGAGCTAGAACCAAAGTCTGTTGAAACTGTTTACATTGAAGTGGATGAAGATCATGTAAGTTTGCAAACGGGCAAGAACATTAACATGAAGTTAGCCACAGTGTACAAAGATAAGGTAGATGTTGGTGCTAACCGAATGGAGTTAGTAGAAAAGCATTCTTTCACAGGGTTAGAAACACCTGAAGAATTTTGGATGCAGATAGACAGCTACTTGGCAGAAGCATATGTGGGGAGCCCTAAGGTGTATATTATTGGTGATGGTGCTAGTTGGATTAAACGAGGGTTAGATGTACTTCCAAACAGCGAGTTTATTTTAGATAGATTTCATCTATTTAAATATATAACAAAGATATGTGGAAAACGAAGCCGGAAAGAGGTGTTTGCAAGTTTAGAGACCAATGATAAAGTAAGATTTAAAGCCTATGTAGAAACAATGAAAGAAACCTATCCACATCGTATGAAACAGATTGTAGCAGGAGCCACATACATTGAGAACCAATGGGATTACGCACGGGCTAGCCTGCTTAGACCTGATATTCGTAGTTGTACAGAAGCTCATGTGAGTCACATTTTATCGGTGCGCCTAAGCTCTCGCCCACTAGGATGGAGTAAAAAAGGGGCAGAAACGATCGCTAAGCTACGTGTACTAGCCGATAACAATGAATCTATCCAAGAGTTCGTCATGAAAGCATACAGAGGCGATAATTTCAATTATTTTAGCAGTGTAGAAACAGCAAAGGTTCTATCTTCTGTGAAAGCAACCGCTAAGAAAATGCGGAAACCCTATTCATACATTACATACTCTCCAACACCTAGAACTGGAATCCCAGGTGTAGAAAAGAAAAGTAATGGATGGTTACAAGCAATTAAACATGGTGGATGCAGGATTCTTTAGTAACGAGGAAACCTCTTTTAAAGCTAGGCAATTATTTTTCCAACAAAAACTTGACACCGTCCTCTTTTGTAATTTACGTGCACAACTAGTTGGTAACGTGCTATAATGGAAGTATATAAATTACATAGTAAGTTGTTGGAGGATGTAATGGCTTTCAATTTAAAAGGAAAAGAAGAAAAATTTTTCAGCATGCTGAACGATCATGCTGAACTTTGTCATGAGGCTGCTCAGTTGATGCAGGCCGTGTTTGAAGGGGAAGTGGAAAAACAAGAGGCACTTCGTCAAATCGAACAAAAAGAACACGAGGCTGATGAGTTAGTGGCCGCTACGATGGACCGTTTGCGTAAAACATTTATTACCCCAATGGACCGCGAAGATATTCAACTTTTGATTGACCAATTGGATAACACCATTGACAACATCAAAGAAATCATGGATAAAATGGTGATGTACCAAGTACAAAGCGAACCAACAGCAGGAGCGATTCGCATGGCGGAAATCGTGGCTAAATGCTGTAAGCACATTAAAATATCTATTTCCTATATGGGTAGCCTAAAGAAATACTATCTAAAAGTAGTAGGTCGTGCCTTGGAAGTATTACTTCTTGAGGCAGAGGCAGATGATGTATATCACGTGGAAATGGCAAAACTTTTCACAGAGTGTAGCGATCCTATTGAAATCATTAAGTGGAAGGAAATTCTTAGCTCCATGGAAGAGGTAATTGATGGTTCTGAGACTTTGGTGGGAACATTCCGCCGGGTAGTATTGAAGTATGCTTGATGGTTGGGTGATATGGGCCGTCGTTTTATTAGCGTTGGCCTTTGACTATATTAACGGTTTCCATGATACGGCGAATGCTATCGCAACGTCTGTATCGACGAGAGCCATTGCACCGAAAACAGCCATTATGATGGCGGCGACGTTAAACTTTTTAGGGGCTATGATCAGTACAGGTGTAGCGAAAACTATAGGTGGCGACATTGTAACAGCTCCGGATATGGGGAAATTATTGTGGCAGCCTTGGTGGGGGCTATTTTCTGGAATCTATTGACTTGGTGGTATGGTATACCAAGTTCCTCCTCACATGCTCTTATTGGCGGTATTATCGGTGCTGTATTAATTTCTGTAGGGCCAGAAGCACTACAGGTGAGCGGGATTGGCAAAATCTTTATTTCCTTAGTAGCATCCCCAATTTTTGCGCTGGTCTTAGGCTATATTGTGATGAAGATTCTACTGCTCTTATTTGGTAGATTTTCACCGATTGCTTTGAACGACCGATTCCGGAGTATGCAACTCGTGTCGGCTGCGTTAATGTCCTTTTCCCATGGGTCCAATGATGCCCAAAAAGCCATGGGGATTATTACCTTAACCTTAGTGGCTAGTGGTCATTTACAAACATTGGATGTACCATTGTGGGTAAAATTGGCCTGTGCTACAGCGATGGCATTGGGTACGGCAGCAGGTGGTTGGAAAATCATTGCTACTGTGGGTAGTAAAATTTTCAAACTTGAAAGTATCAACGGTTTTGCCGCAGATTTGAACTCCGCCATTACCATTTTTACAGCTACTTTGTTGCACTTACCAGTATCTACCACACATGTAGTGAGTGGCTCTATCATGGGTGTCGGCACAGCGATGCGTGTGAGAGCCGTTAACTGGAGCACAGCACGGTCTATGGTATTTGCGTGGTTTATCACCATACCATTATCAGCAGGCGTGTCTGCTATAGCTTATATGGTGATTGATACATTAGCACATATTTAAAAAATGAAGAAATTATGAAGAAATATATTGCAACATTCTCAATAATTTCTTATAATAGACATAGGAGATGCTCGAGCATTTGCACTCGGGCATTTTTTATACTTGTAAAGTATACTAATAGAGTGTACTTTTAACGTCCATACATAGTTCAATATATACATAGTTTATAAGGGAGATACCATTGAAATTTAATCAGGCAACAGATTATGCATTTCGAATTATATTATACATGTCCACCCAACCATTTGGTACGCGCAAAGTTGGGGCAGAATTGGCACGGACAAGCCAGATTCCAGAACGATTTTTGTTAAAGATTATGCGCTACTTGGTGAATGCAAAATTATTGCATTCCTATCGTGGTGTAGACGGTGGATTTTCACTGGCAAAGAAACCTAAGGATATCAGCTTATATGACGTGGTGGTAGCCGTAGAAGGAGATACGTATTTGCAACATTGTCTATACGATTCTGAAAGCTGTACCCGTGGGTGTCACGGCCAATGTGCTGTGCAAGAAGCGATTGGTAAAATTCAAGCAGGACTTGTAGCAGAATTACAAAAGGTTGATTTCGAAACGTTAGCAAAACGTGAACGTTCGATTCATATATCAATGCACCATGTGGTCTAAATTTGTATTCAAGTGAGGAGGAATTGACATGATGGATGCAGTCTTGTTAGCTCGTTTTCAATTTGCGTTGACTACGATCTATCACTGGCTCTTCGTACCGTTCACGCTAGGTATGACAGTATTAGTAGCAATACTTGAAATTACTTACGCGCGTACAAACAACGAAGTGTACAAAAAAATGGCAAAGTTTTGGGGTAAATTATTCTTAATTAACTTTGCAATGGGTGTTGTAACAGGTATCGTTCAAGAATTCCATTTTGGAATGAACTGGGCAGAATATTCTCGTTTCATGGGGGATATCTTCGGTGCCCCATTAGCATTGGAAGCCTTAACAGCATTCTTCTTAGAGTCCACTTTTATGGGGGCTTGGATTTTTGGTTGGGATAAATTATCCCCTAAAGCACACGCATTTGTTGCAGTGCTAGTAGCGATCGGTAGTAACTTATCCGCATTCTGGATTTTAGTAGCGAACTCATTTATGCAACACCCAGTGGGATATGTACTTCGTAACGGCCGTGCAGAAATGGATTCTTTTGCAGCAATCCTACAAAATGGCTATTTACCAGGTCAATATTTGCACATCTTTACAGATGGTATTTTAACAGCAGGTGTGATTATCGCCTCTCTCAGTGCATGGCATTTATTGAAAAATAATCATGTAGAGTTCTATTCCAAATCCATTAAATTCGGTTTAGGAGCAGCTGTAATCGGTGGCTTATTAGTAGGTGGCTCAGGTCACTTCCAAGGCCAAACAGTAGCTAAATTACAACCAATGAAAGTAGCAGCTTTCGAAGCCTTATGGGAAACACATGATCCAGCTCCATTTGCTATCGCAGCGGGTATTGATCAAGAAGGTAAAAAGAATAGCTTCGAAATCGGTATTCCAGGGGCCTTATCCTTTGTAGTTCATGACTCTTTCAAAGGGGAAGTGAAAGGTATCAATGACCTTCAAAAAGAAGCCGAATTGAAACATGGTGCAGGCGATTATGTGCCACATGTAACATCTATGTTCTGGTCCTTCCGTGTGATGATTTTAGCTGGCATTATCATGTTACTGACATCCATTGTGGGATACTACTTACATGTGAAAGGTAAATTACTTAACAATAGAGTGGCTCTAAAAAGCATCTATCATTTACTAGCCCTTCCATTCATTGCGAACTCCACAGGTTGGTATGTGGCAGAAGCAGGTCGTCAACCATGGCTTGTATATGGATTACAAAAAACAGCTGATGGTGCATCCAAAGTGGTGACAGCACCAGAAATCTGGACTACTATTATTGGTTTCACAGCAGTGTATGTTGTGGCAGCGATTGCAGCGATTTACTTAGCAGTAAAACATATTCAAGCAGGTCCTAATGGTAACCCAGCTCATGATGTGGTTGAACAAGAGGAGGCTACATTATGGAAATAATTACAAATAACTTAGAATTAATTTGGTTCATCTTAGTAGGTGTTTTATTTACTGGATTCTTCATTTTAGAAGGCCTTGATTACGGTGTAGGTATGTGGCTCCCATTCTTGGGTAGAACAGACCGTGAACGCCGTCAATTAATCAATACGATCGGCCCTGTATGGGACGGTAACCAAGTGTGGATGCTCACCGCTGGTGGTGCTACGTTCGCATCTTTCCCACAAGTATATGCTACCTTATTCAGTGGTTTCTACTTGGCGTTGTTCTTGATGTTGGCAGCCTTAATCGCTCGTGGCGTATCCTTTGACTTCCGTAGTAAAGATAAAAGCCCAACATGGCGTGCTACTTTCGATTGGTGCATTTTCTTCGGATCTGCTATCCCAGCACTTCTTTGGGGTGTTACAGTAGGTAACTTGATCCAAGGTACACCTATCGATAAACACATGAACTATGTAGGTGGTTTCTTGGATTTATTAAGCGTATACACAATTCTTTGTGGCATTGCATTCGTGTGCGTATTCTTGTACCATGGTGCTTTATATGCATCCTTGAAAACAACAGGAGAAATCTCTGAACGTGCTCGTGC
>CAUUJQ010000093.1:0-5240 GCA_963545445.1 uncultured Veillonella sp.
TGGCGACCCCGATCGGATTTGAACCGACGATCTTCGCCGTGACAGGGCGACATGTTAACCGCTACACCACGGGGCCAATTGACTACTTTGTTAGTATACCCTATTTCATGTCACTCGTCAACACTTTTTTATATTTTTTTATAAATATTTTCTCATCCCCTACAATGCCTTCGTCCTATCGCATAGAAGCCTATATTAGAAAGGTCATTCTACACGACTTGCATCGAGCATGTATGGATTCGTTTCTAATTCCTCTTGTAAGGTAGTGCTAATACCATGTCCAGGATATACCACATAGGCAGGATCTAACTGTCTTATCTTACCGATGGTATCTCGCATAGCTTGTACATCACCGTTAAAGGTATGGACTCGACCTACAGTTCCTTTAAACAAGGTATCCCCTGTAAATAGGGCCTGCTTATAACCGATGAGTACACTTCCCGCGCTATGTCCTGGGGTCTCCCAAATCATGATCTGAAAGGATCCAATTCGGAGCAGTCCTTCTTTCAAAGGTAAATAAGGAGCCATAAAGCGTTCCTTGTACACCGATGGCATCCGTCGTTTCACTCGTAACAACGCATCATCTGCCGGATGCATATACACAGGAATCTGGTAGGCATCTACCAAGGTGTCTACAGCACAGATGTGATCTGCATGTCCATGGGTCAATACGATTCCCACAGGTTGAGTATCCCCTAGCTCTTCTATAATGCGTCGACCGTGAAAGCCAGGGTCAATGACCAAGGCTTCTCCACTATCTATAAGAATATAACAATTTGTTTTATACAAGCCTTGAGGCGTTCTTACAATGTCCATCGAATCGTCTATATCCTTTTTCTTTCCTTGTAAAATATCCACGCCAAAATCCTGGATGTAATAACACTAATAAGGTAAATAGTTCTAACCGGCCTAATAACATATCAATAATACAAACTATCTTTGCGATGGGAGCCAGTATAGTAAAACTTTCTGTAGGTCCTAATGAGCCAAATGCAAGGCCCACATTCCCCAAGCTCCCTGCTACTAATGGTAGTACATCTGCCAAGGGCAATCCTGTTGACGAGATGATAACTGACGAAATACCAAAGACTAGCATATATAGAAAAAAGAACTGTTGCGTAATTTGTAGCCATTTATTAGGTAATACATAGCCATTGAGTCGAACCAATTGTACCATGTCGGGGTGAATAGCTTTACGTAGATAAAGAATACTACTTTTTGCCAAGATAATAATCCGTATGATTTTAAGTCCCCCTGCCGTTGAACCGCTACAACCACCAAAGAACATTCCCATAAATAATACCATTTGTCCTAAGCTAGGCCATAGATTATAATCTGCAATAGCAAATCCGGTCCCAGTCTGCATTGAAACAAGTGTAAAAATAGCATTTCGCAAATGTTCAATATTGGCATCTCCGGCTTCCCATATTAATGCAAATAAAACTAGACTTGAACCAATGGCCAATGTAATAAGATAGATTCTATACTCAAAATCTCTCCAAATTTCTTTGATACCACGTTGCCAGATGGATTGGTAAACTGCAAAATTTCCTCCCGCCAATATCATAAATACTATCAATATGATACAAATTAAATAGGAGTCAGCATAGTTAAAAGTACCGCCTGTAACCGGTGACAAACCTCCTGTGGCCACTGTAGCAAAGGTAAAATTAATGGCTTCAAATAGCCCAACACCACTTAACCACAATAAGAAGGTACACGCACAGGTAAATACCAAATAAATTCTAAGCAAATTCCCAGCCATGGATTGAATCCGTGGTAACACAACACCAGGTCTTGGCACAGATGCTTCCGCTTCCACTAGGGGAGCTACTCCAGTCCCTAAATTTCGCAAGAATGCTAGGACTAATACAATCATTCCCATTCCGCCGATCCAATTGGTAAGACCTCTCCATAAAATAAAGGCCCTAGGCAAAGCACTGACATCATCAATCATACTTGCACCCGTAGTCGTTATACCTGATACAGACTCAAATAAAGCATCCACAAATTGTTCAAGCACACCACTAAAGTAAAAAGGCAGTGCAGAAAATATAGAAGCCAAAATCCAAGTGGCACTCACTACTAGAAATCCATCCCGTACACTGTACACATTCGTATTTGTTCCATAATAATATAGCAGAAATCCTACTCCCCCTGCTATGCAAGATGTGATAAGAAACGAGTAGTAAAACATCCCTTCATCTATTATACCAAAGAAAAAGGGAACCATAATGAAGGAAGCTAAAATGAGCATTACTTGTCCCACAACTCGCATAATATTTTGAATGCGCATGATTCCTTCTCCTTTCAAAATCCCTTCTTAGTTGTTAATATACGCTAACAAAGTATTAATATTTTCCGGTAATGTAAAAATAACTATATGATCTCCTTCAAGCAACAATGTATCTCCTTTAGGAACAATGGTTTGATTTTCTCTGACGATAGCCCCTACTAACGATTTTCCGGGCAACTTCAAATCTCTCAGATGTTTATTGAGCAAAGATGTTTTATCTGTAACTTCTATTTCTACAGCTTCAGCTTTAGAGCCTTCGAAAGTAAAAATATTAATAAGATTTTCATCTTCTCGAATTAACCGCAAAATTTGCCCAGATGTTAATAATCTTGGTGAAAATGCTACATCAATACCAACCTGTTCCATCAAGGTAATATATTCTAATCGTCCTACACGGACAAATGCTTTAGGTACCCCCATATGCTTCGCTAATAATGCCACCAATAAATTAAGTTTATCATCATCAGTTAAACAAATAATAACATCATTATCGCTAATTTCCTCTGCTTCTAATAGGTCGATATCTGTGCCATCACCATGGATAACAATAGACCGATCTACCATAGCTGCCAATTGCTCGCAGCGATCTAAATCTTTCTCAATAATCTTTACATCATACCCATCATTCTCTAGTAATATTGTTAGATTACGACCAATGAGACCAGCACCAATGATGACAACACGTTGTGTAGGTCGTGTTGTTTCATGAAGCCAAGATTCTACCTCGTCAATGCTGTCAGTAGCACCTAGGAAAAATACATTATCCATATACTCTAGAGTACTATCACCATGAGGAATAATCATTTCCCCACCACGCATAATCCCGACTACGAGCACATTTTGTGGCAAAGTTAAGGAGTGTAATGGAATCCCCATAATATCATGATTATTTCGGATTTTAAACTCCACTAATCGCACGGCACCACTAGCAAAATCTTCTACATCTAACGCTGCTGGAGTTTTCAGAATTTTATAAATCTCTTGAGCCGTTACCATTTCTGGATTAATAAAAAGGTCTATCCCTAATCTCTCACGAATGAGTGCATTTGTATCATTTTCGTACTCTGTTTCCCGAACTCGAGCAATGGTCTTAGGAATACCTGCTGCTTTACCAAGCATACAAGCAAGCATATTGACCTCATCTGAGTCAGTGACAGCAATGAGCATACCAATATCTTCAACTCCTATTTCTTGCAATAAAGCGATACTACTTCCATTGCCATGCACTAAGTTTACATCTAGATTGTTTTCTAGATTTTTAATGCGTTCACTATTTTTTTCAATGACATACACATCATGCTGATCTTGTGCTAGCCGTTGCGCCAATGAATAGCCCACTTTGCCAGCACCTACCACCACAATCTTCATCGTATATCCTCCTTATTCAGCACTATCCGCTTGTTCTTCCGCCTCTAACAGAGTAGCCTGACCTGCTTCTGTCAACAAGGTCCATCCCTCTTCTTGCACGACGAATCCTGCTTTCATCAGATGTCCCAAGGCCCGTTTGAAAGCGGCCTTACTGATATTGAATTTATCCTTAATAATCGGTGCTGATGTACCATCCCCGTAAGGCATACGTCCGTGACGGCTTGCCAAGTAGGTCATAATCTTCGCCCCATCAGTGGCCAAGGCTTCTTCTTTCACAGGGCGCATGGAGATATTAATCCGTCCATCGTCTCGTTTAAACGTAATACGACCTTCAATCATTTCGCCCACTTTTAAGGATCGTGTCATTTCACTGCGGTGCATGAAAGCAATCCATCGTTCAGGGGTGATTAAAAAAGCTCCTTCACTGGTCATATTATAGATAGCGCCTTTCACCATGGTCCCTACCTTTGCCTCTGTAGCTGGTTTTGAGGCACGGCGCATGGCATCATCCACATCCATAGACACGGCTAAGCGACCAGATTTATCGCTGTATAGACGAACCCATACTTTTTCACCATTTTGAGGGCGTCCACGCATCTCTGCATGAGGCATAAAAATCCCCCGCTCTGTGCCGACTTCAACGAAACAGCCAAAATTAGTTGTATTAATCACTTCTACATAGCCAATTTGACCTTCTTTCATAGCCGGTAAGCGCATACTTGCAGTAACACGACCCTTCGGATCCTTATAGAGGAATACAGTGACTTCATCGCCAATCGCAACAGGTACTGTTTGCTGATCTTTATGGAGTAAAATATCGTCACTAGTATTGCCTGTTTGACCATCTAAAAAGGACCCTTGATCGCTTTGGCGCAGTACTTTTAAGGTGGCAATAGTATTTTCAGATAAGCTTGTAGCCATATTAGACTCCTTCAAAGGATTCTCTTGGGGCATCCTTCCACAATTCTTCTAGCCCGTAAAAGTGACGGTATTCGCCGGTAAAGACATGGCAAATAACATCGCCAAAATCAAGCAAAATCCAATCACCTTCGCGATACCCTTCACGATGGAGCACCGTCATACTTTGTTCGGCTCCTGCATCTTCAATGGCATCTGCCACACTTTGGGCATGTTTCACATTATTGGCAGTAACTACTAAAAAGTAATCTCCCAACATAGTTAGACCTTCCATATCCATAATGGCAATGTCTTCCCCTTTTTTATCATATCCAGCCTGCGCTAATACGCGAATGGATTCTAAAATTTCATGTTTCTGTTTCATTCTAACTCCTTATCTACTTGTGGGACTTCCTGGTTCCGTAGATTCCTCTTTACTGTCAGTACTCTCTTTCGGAGCCTCCGTTTTCTTTGTATCCGTCTCTTTAGGTCCATCACCAATGACAGGGATTAACTCCTCATCACTTGGGATATCCCCCACTGTAATCCCAATTAATTGTTGCAAGTCCGTTGGTTCCACATTCCAATAGGAAACACCTTGAATTGTTTCTGGTGTGCCTTGTAAAATATACCAACGTATTTTATCCTTAGGGAACTCAATTAATTTTGTCATCAATCG
>CAUUJQ010000094.1:0-5217 GCA_963545445.1 uncultured Veillonella sp.
ATTGCGCGACATGACTGGCGCAGGTATGATGGATGCTAAAAAAGCATTGGTAGAAGTTGATGGCGATATCCAAAAAGCAGTTGACTTCCTTCGTGAAAAAGGTTTAGCAGCGGCAGCCAAAAAAGCTGGTCGTATCGCAGCTGAAGGTGTAGTTGCATCTTACATTCACGGTGGCGGACGTATTGGTGTATTAGTAGAAATCAACTGTGAAACAGACTTCGTTGCTAAAACTGATGATTTCCAAGCTCTTTGCAAAGACGTAGCAATGCAAATCGCTGCAGCTAACCCAACATACTTAAAACGTGAAGACGTACCAGCTGATGTAATTGAACACGAAAAAGCTGTATTGATGGAACAAGCTAAAGTAGAAGCTGAAGAAGACGTAAAAGCAGGTCGCAAACCAAAACCAGAAGCAGTTCTTGAAAAAATGGTAGCTGGCCGCGTTGAAAAATTCTATAAAGAAAACTGCCTATTAGAACAAGTTTTCATTAAAGACGGTGAAAAAACTGTACAAGCTATGATTAATGAAGCAATCGCTAAAATCGGTGAAAACATTAACGTACGTCGTTATGTTCGCTACGCATTAGGCGAAGGTATCGAAAAGAAACAAGACGATTTCGTTGCAGAAGTTATGGCTACTGTAGGTAAATAAGTACGGAGATAAGAGAACACCGCAAGTGTTCTCTTATTTTTGAATTATTTGTTAGAAACACGTCATAAGGAGAAGGACATGAGTGAACGTAAATTTAAACGTATCGTATTAAAACTTAGCGGTGAGGCCCTAGCAGGAGATCAAGGATTTGGTATTAACCCACAAGTGGTAGAACCATTGGCTCAAGAGATTGCAGCCCTTTCCAAAGAAAGTGGCATTGAAATTGCTATCGTTGTTGGTGGTGGTAATATCTGGCGTGGTTTATCTGGTAGTGCCAAAGGTATGGACCGTGCATCCGCAGATTATATGGGTATGATTGCGACAGTGATGAATGCCATCGCATTACAAGATGCTCTTGAAAATGCTGGTGTAGCAACTCGTGTTCAAACAGCTATTGAAATGCAAGAAGTAGCTGAACCATACATTCGTCGTCGTGCCATACGTCATTTAGAAAAAGGTCGTATTGTTATCTTTGCAGCAGGTACAGGGAATCCGTACTTTTCCACAGATACAACAGCTGCCTTACGTGCTGCAGAAATCGAAGCAGATGCAATCTTGATGGCAAAAAAATTTGCTGACGGCGTATACGATTCCGATCCTAAAACAAATCCAAATGCTTTCAAATTCGATGAATTGACATATATGGATGTGATTAGTAAAGAATTGAAAGTTATGGATGCTACCTCCACTACATTATGTAAAGATAACAATATTCCTATCGTTGTATTCAGTATGGATATCCCTGGCAATATTACACGTGCTGCGAAAGGGGAAGCCATCGGTACTATCGTAAAGTAAAAGGTGAACACTATGGAAATTAAAGAAATTATTAGCCGCGAAGAAGCGCGCATGGACAAAACAATTGAATCCTTAAAACATGAATTTGCCTCTGTACGCACAGGTCGTGCTCATACATCTTTATTGGATTCTGTGATGGTTGATTACTACGGAGCGCCAACTCCAGTGAACCAAGTAGCGAATGTATCTGCTCCAGATCCACGCATGATTTTAATCGCTCCATGGGATAAAACTTTGATTGGTGCGATTGAAAAAGCGATCTTAACATCTGACTTAGGTTTAAACCCTAATAACGATGGGGAATCCATTCGTTTGGCGATTCCTCAGTTGACAGAAGATCGCCGTAAGGAATTGGTAAAAGTAGTCAGCAAAAAAGCAGAAGATGCAAAAGTTGCCATCCGCAACATCCGTCGTGATGCTAATGATGCAATCAAAAAAGAAGAAAAAGCGAAAACAATTACAGAAGACGTGTCAAAAGATGGACAAGATCAAGTTCAAAAATTGACTGACAAAAAAATCAAACTAATTGATGAACTTCGCGATACAAAAGAAAAGGATGTTATGTCTGTCTAATGGAACATACATCTATTTTGGGGTTTCCATGGCAGCTTGCACAGTCTCTTTTGCAGGCTGCCTCTATCCCTTTTACTACAAAAATAGAAAAGAACTATAATCGATTCTTTTCCGTTTCTTCCGAAGAATGTTATGTAGGCCGCGTCATGGTAGTGGACGGCACATGGGAGATTGTTCTCTATCATCCTATGATAGCCAGTCATGTGGCAGAATCCTTTGGGGTGCGGTTTAATGAGGTACAATATGCTAAAAAACTTATGGAAGAAAAGTAAACAACAAGAGAGACCAACTATAGATCCCACTAATATTCCAGAACATATTGCCATTATCATGGATGGTAACGGAAGATGGGCAAAGCGTAAGGGCATGCCACGGAGTATGGGTCATCGCGCAGGTGCGGAAGTATTAAAAGATATTGTGAAAGCAGCACAAAGATTTGGTGTAAAAGCATTGACTGTCTATGGCTTTTCCACAGAAAACTGGAAACGACCAGAAGAAGAAGTCAGTCTGTTAATGGGTCTTATTAAAGAGTATTTACTTTCAAATGTAAAGCGAATGCATGCAGAAGGTGTGCGTATTCGTTTTGTGGGAGATATTACCAAGCTGTCTGAGGAGTTACAAAAGATTATCAAAGAATCTGAGGAATTGACACAAGATAATACAGGAATTACGCTGCAATTAGCAATTAACTATGGGGGACGTGACGAACTCACAAGAGCTACAAAACGGATTGTTCAAGATGTAGCCAAGGGTGTTATTAGGGAGGAAGATATTACAGAAAGTTTGATTTCTTCCTATCTAGACACGCAAGAATTTGACCGTGTGGATTTACTGATTCGACCAAGTAATGATGCACGTATCAGCAATTTCTTGTTATGGCAAATTGCCTATGCAGAGTTCTGGTTTACCCCTTTGCATTGGCCAGATTTTACGCCTCAAGTGTTGGAAGAAGCCATCTTGGCATACCAACAACGAGAGCGTAGATTTGGTGGTTTAAAAGAGGAGAAATAATATGTTAAAAACCCGTCTCATCACAGCTTTGATTGGCGTTGTCTTGTTGGCGGTTGCCATCACCTATGGAGGTCTGTTGTTTAATCTTGTGATGTCTGTATTGGCATTTATTGGTTGGGTAGAGTGTGTTAGCTTGTTCCATCATATGAAACGTCGTCTACTGCCACTATGGGGATTGATTTATATTGTTCTTGTATGTGGTTCTTTAGTGTTTGGTAACTATCCATTAGCCGTATTCTTAGGTATCTTGGTGATGCTAGCTATGGTCATTGAGTATACCTTCTGCAATGGAAAAATCACGCTTCCAACAGTACAATCTACGATCAGTAGTTTGTTGTATGTTACCAGTGGTTTTATAGCGCTGATGGTATTGCGTGATAATAGAATGTACGAAAATACTACCTATTATGCAGGACAAGAAGGATTTGGCATGGCTGTTATCTGGCTTGTGCTCATATCGATATGGGCTAGTGATACCTTTGCCTACTTCGTAGGGCGATCTATTGGCAAACGAAATATCGTACCTACCATTAGCCCTAATAAGACATTAGAAGGCTTTATCGGCGGGTTTATCGGCTGTGTGTTGACAGGGTGGATTGGCTCCATTTGCCTGGGATTACCCCTGAATTTTGGCTTTGGCATGGGTGTTATTGTAGGTATATTGGCACCACTAGGAGACCTGTTCGAATCAAAATTAAAACGACAAGCAGATAAAAAAGACTCCGGCACATTACTACCAGGTCATGGTGGCGTCCTAGACCGCTTTGATAGTCTGTTATTTGCGGCACCATTGGTGTTGGCATACATTCTTATGTTGCCATAATTTCTTCTCGGGGAGGCTTTTATGAAAACCATTAGTATCTTGGGCTCTACTGGGTCTATTGGGACACAAACGTTAGATGTGATTCGGCAACATCCCGATCAATTTCAAGCAGTGGCGTTAGTCACACATAGGAACATTGATCTACTGGAACAGCAAATGGCAGAATATAAGCCTATCATGGCAGGTGTGGTAGATGATGAGGCCTATGCTATCTTGAAAGAGCGCTATCAAGGTCCTACAGAGATTGTAGGTGGTAAAGAAGCTTTGATTGTGGCGGCTACCTTATCCGAAGCTACAATGGTGGTGACTGCCGTTGTAGGGGCAACTGGGATTGAACCAACGATGGCGGCAATTCGGGCACAAAAAACGATTGGTCTTGCTAATAAAGAAACGTTAGTGGCCTGTGGTTCTTTAATTACAAAAGCAGCATATGAGTATGGAATATCCATTTTACCTATTGACAGCGAACATAGTGCGATTTTTCAATGTTTAGAAGGACAAGATAGACACAATGTTGAGAAATTAATTATCACAGCTTCAGGTGGTGCCCTGCGACATTGGAAGTCCGAAGACCTCTATGGAGCAACGGCGAAGGATTGTTTAGCCCACCCTACATGGAACATGGGCAGTAAGATTACCATCGATTCTGCCACCTTATTTAATAAAGGATTAGAAGTCATTGAAGCGCATTGGTTGTTTGATTTCGACTATGATCATATCGATGTGGTGGTACATCCACAGAGTATTGTGCATTCTATGATTCAAATGAAAGATGGGGCTATCTTGGCACAATTAGGGAATCCAGATATGCGGGAGCCTATCCAATATGCGATGACCTATCCGAAACGATATCCATTACAAATGGAACATTTAGACTTTACCAAAGGATTAGACCTTCAGTTTATGGCACCTCGTTGGGACGATTTTCCCGCCCTACAATTAGCTTTCACAGTGGGAAAAGAAGGCGGTTATGCACCGGCTGTATTTAATGCAGCTAATGAAATGGCCGTCTATGCCTTACTGGATGGACGAATTACCTATGGACATATATATGAAGTAGTTTCTACTGTTCTTGGTCGCATGAACAATGGTATGCCTACATCCATAGAAGATGTATTGGCAATGGATGCATGGGCAAGACAAGAAGCTACAAAAGAAATACAAAGGAGAAGTGCATGTTAATTACAATATTAGGGGCTGTCTTCGTATTCGGGATTATCGTTATGATTCACGAATTGGGACATTTTCTAACAGCCAAAGCCTGTGGTATGCGCGTCGATGAATTTGCTATCGGCATTGGCCCCAATGTACTTAAAAAACAAAAAGGTGAGACACTTTACTCTATCCGTCTCTTGCCATT
>CAUUJQ010000095.1:0-5201 GCA_963545445.1 uncultured Veillonella sp.
TGGAAGGGAAAAAATTAAAGCATGGTCGTGTCCTACTGAAAGCAGAGCAAGAATTTTTTGATGCCCTAGCACAATATGTACCTAACCTAGTGCAGGTGAAAGAAGACCAAGTCGTCTTTCATGCGTATTTGCGAGAAGATGCTTTCAAACATGGAGAAGACTTCGAAACCTATGCAGCCAATGTGTATGGGCAACAAGAGCCAAAGGAAAATGAAGCATAAATTTTTTCTTGTAAAAAAAGGATTTTTCATAACTGTGGCGAATATATACAAATAGACAATAGAATGACAGAACTGTTGGCGATGCGTCACACTCTTCGGAGTGTGGCGTGTTGTCGTTTATAGGGGAAAAGGATGTACTTTCAAACGATGGAGGAATTATGTTAGATTTGCAGAATTACCAAATGCCGCGAGAAAAATTTATCGCCTTAGGGGCTGAGGCAATGGCACTAGAGGAGTTATTGGCGATTTTGTTGCGCACGGGACGGAAGGGCGCGTCTGTACTGGAAGTAGCCCGCGATGTGGTGGAACGAATGGACCAAGTGGTAGGAGGTCTTAACAATGTAACGGTGGAGACACTGCGAGAAATCGAGGGTATCGGACAGGACAAGGCGGTGACGATTTGCGCTGCCATCGAATTAGGACGACGGTTAGGACAGATGAAAGTAAAACAAGATTGGGCTGATTTTAGCACCCCAGAAGCAGCGGCCAATTATATGATGGAACGGCTCCGCCACAAAACGGAGGAACATTTCTATGTATTGCTATTGACGGTGAAAAATAAATTGATCAAGCCCGTGCTCATTTCCAAAGGGGGATTGACGAGTAGTACAGCAGAACAGCGAGCTGTCTTTCGGCAGGCCATTGATGCAAATGCAGCAGCCATGATATTGATGCACAACCATCCTTCTGGGGATCCTACAGAGAGTAGTGATGATGTGCGGGTCACAAAAATTTTTGCTAGAGCCGGAGAGGTCATGGGGATTCCTGTGTTAGACCATATCATCATCGGAGATGGTATGTATGTAAGTTTGTTAGAAAAAGGTATACTATAGGGTGCAGATGTGCTGTAAATTTGCTATAATTAAATGATTGGAATAAAGAAAAGAAATCAGAGGTTATAGCGTGCGAATTATTGGAATAGATCCAGGCTATGCCATCTGTGGTTATGGCATCATCGATGTAGTGGGTAGTTCCTTAAAACCTGTTACATATGGAGTGATTACCACAGAGGCGAAGACGCCAGAGGCAAGCCGGTTAGAAATTATATTTAATGAGTTGAGCGATATTCTGGAAGAATTTCGCCCTCAAAAGTTTGGCATAGAAAAGTTATACTTTGCCCGCAATGTGACTACCGGTATTGGTGTAGCCCAAGCAAGAGGGGTCACATTATTAGCGGCGAGCCAACAAGATTTACCGATTTATGAATACACCCCACTACAAGTGAAACAATCTGTGGTGGGCTATGGGAAAGCTACAAAAGAACAGGTTACGTATATGACGATGAATCTATTGGGGATTCGAGAGAAAATCAAACCTGATGATGCCGCCGATGCATTGGCCATCGCCATCTGCACGGCTCACAGCTCCCATACAGATACATTGAAGCAGATTTTACAATTGTGAGGATATAATGATTGCATATATAAAAGGGATTGTCACCCATCGATTGCTAGATGCGGTGTACGTGAATGTCCATGATGTGGGCTATCGTGTGTATGTGCCTAGCTCCGTGCAGAGCCAACTGCAAGTAGGGGAAGAGACATGTCTATTTACTTACACCAATGTGCGAGAAGATGCCATTCAATTATATGGCTTTTTGACCATGGAAGATTATGAGTTGTTTTTATTGCTCATCTCCGTATCGGGGGTGGGGCCAAAATTAGGCCTAGGCATTCTATCTGCCATTAGTCCCGAACAATTCGTGGGACTCATCATTAGTGGCGATACAAAAGGCCTCCAAAAATTGCCAGGCATTGGGAAAAAATCTTCCGAGCGACTAGTTTTAGAATTGAAAGATAAAATTGAAAATTTAGGTATTGCAGGGACTTTCACCGGACCGGGCAGAATCACACCAGTAGAACAAGTGCCGGTGGGCACTACAGAGGAAGTTTTGGAGGCACTCATGGCATTGGGGTACAGTGCACAAGAAGTGCAGCCAGTGATCCAAGAAGTCTATGATGGAACACAGGAAGTGCCAGCCTTATTAAAACAAGTATTAGCTGCATTGGGTAAAGGACGATAAGAATGGATCAAGAAAATCGAATTGTAACCATGCAAGAACGGGAAGAAGACAATTGGCAATTTAGTCTTCGTCCGCGCTATTTAAAAGAATATATTGGGCAGACCCAGGCAAAAGAAAACCTTCACATTTTCATTGAAGCGGCAAAGTTACGGGGCGATACCTTGGACCACGTCTTACTCTATGGACCACCAGGATTGGGTAAAACCACCTTGGCGGGGATTGTTGCCAACGAATTAGGCGTGAATTTTCGTGTTACCTCTGGACCAGCCATAGAACGAGCCGGGGATTTAGCAGCGCTGTTGAGTAATTTACAGCCTGGCGATGTATTGTTCATTGATGAGATTCATCGGTTATCTCGGTCTGTAGAAGAAGTGTTGTATTCAGCTATGGAAGATTATGCTCTCGATATTATTATCGGCAAAGGACCTAGCGCTCGTTCGGTGCGTATTGAATTGCCAAAATTTACTTTAATTGGGGCTACCACAAGGGCCGGTGCTTTGGCAGCGCCACTGAGAGACCGTTTTGGTGTCATTAGCCGCTTAGAATATTACAAGCAAAATGAATTGGAATTTATTGTGAGCCGTTCTGCAGACATTTTGGACATACATATGGATCCAGAGGGGGCCAGTGAAATTGCTCGCCGTTCTAGAGGGACTCCACGAATTGCGAACCGCTTACTCAAACGTGTGCGTGATGTGGCGCAAGTGCTGGGCGATGGGATCATTACAAAGGCCATTGCAGACCAAGCGTTACAGCGCTTAGATATTGACCGATTAGGATTGGATCGCATTGACCGGCGCATTTTGAGTACCATCATTGAAAAATTTGATGGCGGTCCTGTAGGGGTAGATACTATTGCGGCGTCCGTCAGTGAGGAACGTGAAAGCATCGAAGATGTATATGAACCATATTTGATGCAATTAGGCTTATTGGCGAGAACGAATCGAGGACGCATCGTCACACCCGCTGCGTATGACCACTTAGGACTTCCTAGAAAGGCAGAACCATGAGACACCAAATATGTCGCTATATAGCGATGGGGGTCATGGGGGCGTTGTTAAGCGGAATCCCCTTTCTCAGCCAAGCTGCGACTCCTAAGGAAATGCCGAAAAAAACATTAGTGAAAGCCACCTTTGTGAAACCCAATGAAAGAAAAGGGGCTACACCTGTAAAACGAATTGGCCCTAAACCGAAAGTACAAGTACCCACAAAGGTAGAGGCAAAAGGGAATGCAGTAGCATCTAATAATAGAGCTAATCCAGCAGTAAAGCAAGGGGCGAAACCGGCAACGACGAAGGAAAAAGACACTGTCAAAGGGTCTAGTGGGGAGCCAGTTATTCGGGTATTACTAGGAAAACGGTCACAATCCTTTACCATCTCTAGCGAGATGCCTATGGTAGTGTTAGATAGTACAGGCCATCAAGTGCAAACGATCAAAGAACACCAAAGTGCTACGATTTTCGGAGATGGTGGAGTGGTTCGAGTGAATGGGCAGTCTATAGGTACAACGATTGCCATTCAAAATGCACAAGGTCGGTATGGATCTGAATTGCAAACATTGGGAAAAACCTATCGAGGTGGTATTGTGGTGCACGCCAATGGATCGGGCACAATGAGCGTAGTGAATGTACTAGGCTTAGAACAATATGTACAAGGGGTAGTACCCGAAGAAGTAGTCCCTAGTTGGCCCGCACCAGCCCTCGAGGCACAAGCAGTAGCGGCCAGGACCTATGCATTACACTCCATGAAAACGTCTCAAAATGGTGTCTATGATATTGGAACGACCACGGCGGATCAAGTATATGGTGGTAAAAGCAGTGAGTTTGCTAGCACTAATACAGCGGTCAAGCGTACTCATGGAATGGTACTTACCTATCAAGGACAACCTATCAACGCCCTCTTTCACTCTGATGGGGGTGGCTATACAGAGGATAGCGTGAACCTGTGGGGTAATGATTTGCCTTATCTAAAAGGAGTTGTGGACTATTCTAATCATGAGGGGACTACGGTGTGGAATGTCATCACTAGCCGTCAAAGTATAGAGCAGAAATTGGCGGCAGCTAGTAAATCGGTGGGATATTTGCAGACCATTGAACTATCTCCACTGACGGAGCGACCGATGAAAGCCCAAGACCGTGGCGTATCAGGCCGTGTGAAAACGATGAAATTTATCGGGGAAAAAGGGTCTGTATCTCTCACAGGAGAACAAGTACAGAGCCTATTTGGATTGAAATCTACCTTGTTTGACTTTTACGTGGGACAAACACCGCCTAGCCGTGTACAAGGCTCTTCTGTGAAAGTAAATCATGCATTCAGCAAAGCCAATCAAACTGTCACTATCCATGGCTATGGTTGGGGACATGGATTGGGGCTTTCACAGTGGGGAGCAGCAGAAATGGCAAGTCGAAAAGAGGCGAGCCAGCCCGATTATTATAAAGTGATTTTACAACATTATTACCAAGGTACGGCACTTACGAAACTGTACAATTAATGAGGAATAGTATGAAAGTATCTGATTTTAATTATGACTTGCCTGAGGAACTGATTGCACAGCATCCGGTTGAACCACGGGATACTTCGCGATTGATGACCTTGGACAAGGCAAGTGGAGAGATATGCCATAAAGCATCCTTTCACTCTATACTAGATGAACTATGTGAAGGAGATGTATTAGTTTTTAATAATACAAAGGTCATCCCTGCTCGTTTGTATGGAGAGCGAAAAGGAACGGGTGGCAAGGTAGAAGTGCTACTGTTAACGCCCAAAGGAGAACATCTCTGGGAATGTCTTGTGAAACCGGGGAAAAAATGTCTGAAAGGACAACTGTTATCCTTTGGTCCTAATTTAGAAGCGGAGGTTATTGACCATACAGATTTTGGGGGCCGATTGATTCAATTTAAGCCGAACGGCAATTTTGATGAGATTATCAATGATATTGGAGAAATGCCCTTGCCTCC
>CAUUJQ010000096.1:0-5201 GCA_963545445.1 uncultured Veillonella sp.
TTACCAGTAATGCCTGTTTTTCCTGCAAAGGTTACATTATCACCGATTGTGATATGACCTGTACAACCAGTTTGGCCCGCAAAGATAACGTGGTTACCGCATTTAGCACTGCCTGCAATCCCCACTTGAGCGATTAAGAAACAATCTTCCCCTATCTCTACATTATGTCCTAAATGAACTAAATTATCAATTTTTGTACCGCGACGCACCAATGTTGACCCCATAGTGGCATTGTCAATGCAAGAGCAAGAGCCTACTTCCACATCATCTTCCAAGATAACATTGCCCACTTGTGGAATGTGTGTATGCTTGCCATTTTCAGTAGCAAATCCAAATCCTTCACCACCGATGACTGCATTAGCGCGTAGTACCACTCGTTTTCCTAGTATGCAATTTTCATGAACGATAGAGCTTGCATAGATGGTCGTACCCTCACCAATGCGCGCGTTGTGACCTATGTATACATAGGCATGCAATGTTACATTGTCGCCTATGATGGCATTATCATAGATAACGCAATAGGGTCCAATTTTAACATTTTCACCAATAGTGACATTCTTTCCAATAATAGCTGTTTCATGGATACCATCTGGAAATACAACTGGGGGATGAAATACTTCGAGCAATTTTGCAAAGGATGCTTTGGCATTGGACACGACGATTTGAGGAATCTCACATCCCTCAATTTCCGCATCCACCAGTAAAGCACCTGCTTTACTGTCTTTTGCTACTTCTCGAAAATCACCGATGGCAAAGCTAATCGCCTGCTTAGCCCCTTGGTCTAAACTACGAGCTTCTTCAATTTCTACAGAACTATCGCCATATACAGTACCATCGACTAGTTTGGCTAACTCTTCCACTGAAAACTTCACTATGAAGCCTCCTTACTTAATCATCTCTTCTTATTTACTAGTTTCTCCAGAACCTGCGCTTTCATTCATTTTTTTAAGCACATCTTCTGTGATGTCTACACCACCAGTCACAATAGCTTGGTCATTGGCTACCACTGTTAACTCTTTTTCTTTTGCTACAGCTTGGATATTAGATTCCACATACGCTTTAAATTCTTTGCCTTTTGCTTGACCAAAGATTTGCAATTCTTGTTGTGCATTCATTTGTGTTTGATGGAATTGTTCTTCTGTTTGAGATCCTTGTACTTGTGCTAAACGATCTGTTACTTCTTTTTGTTTTGCTTCCATCTCTTTATTGATATCTTTTGCTTTTTGGCTTTCTTGTACCAACTTCTCAGTGTTCACCACACCGACTTTATCAGTTGAGCCACAACCTGCTACCAATCCCAAAGCACATACCATCATAGCTCCAGTTGCCATACGTTTCCACATTGATTTCATTTTATACTCCTTTATTGTCCATAGGACTTGATAATTTCATCTGTCAAATCCACGCCTGTTCTATCTGTTATATGATCTACAAGCACTAAATCCAAGTGTTTTGCTCTAGCAATCACGCCTGCCCGTACCCGAATATCTTCTAGAATTGCATCATGTAGGGCCTGTACTTCATCTCGTTTTTGTGCCAATCGTTGGTCCCACTCTGCATTCCACAGTTGCGTTCCCTCTTGATGCACTTTCTTCACCACATCTTGTTGTGAATCCACCACTTGCTTCATAGAGCGGTCTCGTTGTCCACCTAATTCTTTGGCCAATTCCTTTGCATAGTCTGCTAACTGACGATGGGCTCTGTCATAGGCGGGTTGCATCTCTTGGGCCACACGACTCTGTATGGATTCCCACTCAGAAGAACCGGTTACACTGTGGTTCCGTTGGGCTAGCAAGTCCGATAACTTTGCTTCTTTTGCTTGTTTTTCCGCCTCCCAACGGCGCTTTTGTGATTCATCGATAGGCACCGTATTCGCTATGGCTGTCAAAGCTAATTGTAAATTCACAATCTCTATATCAGCCTGCGTTGGGTCCATCTTATAGTCCTTACGATACCGTTCTAGCAATTCCTGTTGCTGGTTTGCTAGCGCTTGTTGTAACTCCGCTTCACGCAAGGCCACTTTCGTTTGCAGTTCCCGTTGCATACTGTCGGATAAACTAGCTTCCAGCTTTTTTAGCTCTTCCTCTGATTTACCCATTTCAGTGCCCAACTTGCTTTGCAGTACTTCCCCTTCTCTGTCACGCTGTGCTTCTAATCGCAATAATGCTTTCTTTTGCTCATCATAACTGTGAAAGTTTGGATGTTTCTCTACTACATCTTGCAAGCGAACTACCCCTATGCGTGGTTCCTGCACGGCTTGTGTTTGTGTATGCCACACATAGCCACCAATACCTACCGTACAAAGCAAGATGCCCATGATTGCCAAGATAGGGCCTTTTCCCATTTGGATCCCACCTTATTTAGTTTCAGCTAATTTGTTGCTAACTTGCTCTGTAATATCTGTGCCGCCAAACAGTACAGATTCACGGCTCAATACAACGCTAAGACCTTTGGCATCCGCCACACTTTTAGACGCTTCATCAACGCGTTTTTTTAGGCCTTCTTGAATTGTTTGTTGTTTATCTTGCATTTTTTGACGCATTTCATCAGATAATTTTGCTTTACCTTCTTCGTCTAAATTTGCAGATTTTTCATTAAACTCTTTTTGCAACTCTTCATTGTAAGCTGCATATTCCTGTTGTGCATCTTGCACTAAATTTGGATTGCTTTCTACAATTCGTTGCATATCAATGACTCCGATGTTGCTCACAGAACTAGGGCCACCGTGTCCTGCCATTTGTGTGTACGCCAACGCGCCCACACTGATGACAAAAAGAACGCCAACAATGATAGACACTGTTTTTACATTCTTTTTATTGTTCAATAAACGCATCATAGTGTATCTACCTTCTTTCTTTATATTCGTCCAATGAGACGTAACCATGTAGAATGTTCGTCCCATATATATTCTAATCGTAAATATTCATGTACATCATAAGATAGAGCAAATTCATTATCTCTAGATGACATATTTCGTTCATACCGAGCTTTCCATCGTGGTCCCAAGGTTTGGTATACCATGGCTCGATGATGATTCTTGCTATATTGATACCCGATGCGCGTATCTTTCGAGAATTGGTACGTATAAGTGGGTTTGAATATCCACTGCAATCGGTTAGGCAACACTTCTGTTTCCAAGTACCATTCACTGCGCCCTCTATGCACACCTGTATATAGTTTCAGTCCTACAGAGTCAACTTTTTTGCCCATATCTAAATAGCCTTCGCCACGCAAAATATACTTCGACGAGTCTACGTGAATATGCAATATAGTCTCTGTATTGACTTCTAACTTTGGTGTCATAGTAATGCCAAATTGTGTGACCCATCGACTTCCATTTAATTCGTCTTGTAGGTCCCGCTCAATCTGTAGTATATGGCGCCGTACAAAGGATACTGGCAAGCCCTCTAACTGTCGCAATCGCTCTTCATAATGTTGACGAAGTCCATAAAAGAGTGCACTTGGCAATGTATTGGATTCCAATCTTACATCGGTACGACCAATACTGTCACCATTCGGCACAAGATAGACCGTCACTTCTCCCACTGCACCACCTTGAATTTGAATCTGCGGTGTAAACTCCGGTAACGACCCTTCTAGGTCGGTACGCACCGTTTTTTGCGCCAGTGGCGTAATCCAATCTAAAGACTCTAAAGAGGCTCCCAACAAAATCTGCTCTAATCGAGTGTCTAAGGGTCCTATGTCATGCTCAATCAATCGCTGTCCATAAGGAGATAAGTTCCCATAATGTACCGTTGTGTGTACTTCATTCATTACCTTTCCATAAGGCTCCAAGAGCACATGGATTGTCATGTCTTGGCCCACCTGAAGGGAAAGGTCTTTCACCGTATATCCATATAAGATTCTGTCCACCACATCCACAGTTGCTTTTTTATAAGAAAGTAAAGCCCCTTGAATCTGTGATTCTTCTTTTCTTTCATAGATATAGGAGGCGGCCCCTTGAATACTCGCTACCATACGAGCCTGTAAGGCACTGGGAATGGCTCCTGTTGTGCTCTGCAGGTCCACATGCACAGTCTGAACAGGCGCCCCATAGATGGAAGTAACCCCCAGCATAGCCATGAGGGCTACACTTCCCATCCATCGTGAAAGTTTCATCAATTAGAATTGTCCACCAAAGCTGAAGTGGAATTTATTTTGATTTTTGCTAATACCATAATCGATACGCACTGGACCAATTGGTGTTGTTACACGCACGCCGGCACCGACAGAGGCATTGAATGTTTTAGAATGATTGAACCAAGGTACATTTGGAGCATCCCATGCATCCCCTAAGTCTGCAAATAATGCACCACTAACTTTGTTCCAAATTGGGAAGCGATATTCCGCTGTGAAGTTGTACATTTTCTTACCGCGGTATTGATCATCTTCATAGGCCCGTAGGGAATCGGAACCACCAATTGTATATAATTGGCTATATGGTAAATCGCCCAACGCCCAACCTAAACGAGCACGGAACGCAAGAACTTGTTTACTACCTACTTTTTTGTACGTTCTAGCTTCACCAGTAAATTTGTAGAAGTTGAAGTCACCACCTAAACCATGGCCGCCCCATTGCAATGTAGTGGACAATCGTTTACCACGAGTTGGTTCATATACATTATCACGGGAATCATATACTTTTTGCCAGCTAATGCTATTAGTAGTACCGAAGTTATTTGCTATGTAGCCGTTAGATGCAAATTTGTAATTCCCATTTACCCAACGTTTTCCTGGGCCTACTGGCGCATCTGTATCATAACGGAAACCACTAGAGTCTTTATTATCCCAAATGTATTTATCTTTACGATGTTCTAATGTTACATAATCACGAGTAAATTCCGCTGTTTGACGACCTAAGGAAATGTTGAAACCGCTGGACTTACGATCGTATGTAGCCACGGCTTTACCTTCTTCGTTGTAATCAGTGTACTCGTTTAATTGATCGTAGTATGTTACGCCTAAGGACGTACCTTTTTTGTCTAACCAAGGGCGCAAGTAAGAAATGGAATAGTTTTTATATCCTGCAGAACCGCCGAATTCCCAGTGTACTTTCACTTTGTCCCCAGTACCACGCAAGTTTTCTTCGCCCACTTCTACAACACCAACAAATCCGTCAGAACCAGAATAACCTGCCCCTAATGTGACAGTACCTGTTTTATGTTCTAATACGTCTACCTCAATATTCACAGATTCCGCTG
>CAUUJQ010000097.1:0-5190 GCA_963545445.1 uncultured Veillonella sp.
GTATTAAGTGTAGTCAGTTCATATTCTTTAGATATTTTTATCTGTTCAGCTGCGTTATTTGCTTCTTCTATTATTTGTTCACTAAGCTTATGTGCATCTTCTATATCTATATAAGGCTGAATTTTCTCCAAAATCACTTTATTCTTCTTTGATAATAAAGGTATTAAAATAAGACTACCGAAAGGAACAAGTGATACAAAAAATATAACTGCATAAATAAAACTTTGCTTTAAATACCACTTGAATTTAAATATATCTGTACTACTCTTCATAAGCCCCCCCACTATACTTTACAGCATATTATTTCTCTATTGCGGATATTTTGTCCACACGTTTTGCATGGCGACCGCCTTCAAATTCAGTGTGCAACCAAATATCCACGATGTCTAATGCCAATCCTTGACCAATAACACGTTCCCCCATTGTTAAAACGTTTGCATTGTTATGCTCACGACTAGCATGGGCAGAGAATGTATCATGGCATAGTGCCGCACGAATGCCTTTTACCTTATTCGCTGCAATGCCGATACCAATGCCTGTGCCACATGTCAAAATTCCACGGTCAAATTCTCCCGCTGCCACTGCTTCTGCCAATGGTTTTGCCACATCTGGATAGTCCATAGAATCGGTAGAGTACGTGCCAAAATCTTTGTACTCAATACCTTGTTTTTCTAATAAGCCTTTAATAGCCTCTTTCAAATGAAATCCACCATGATCACAACCAACTGCTACTTTCATAACGTCCTCCTTTATTAATACCTCATTCATCATTCTTATGTAATTCAAGCCCTTTTCGTACATACTCTACAATCTGCTTCGCTGTGTTAGTATATACTTCTTGGGATCGTCCAAATGGGTCTTCCACATCCCCTACTTCGCCGCCAAATTCAGCGACAGTCATAATTTTTTTACTGTCAAAAGGAAATTGACGAAGTAATATTTTTTTATGGTCTTCCGTCATAGGAAGTACATAATCTGCCGCTTTTACAAAGTCTACTTTCAACGGACGAGAACTGTGCTCGCTAATATCTTCGCCCACCAATTCTCGAACTGCCACCACAGCTTCGTCGCTCACCTTAGCCCCTGGCACGCAAAATAACCCCGTCGATAAGGTCGCTACCTCGACGCCAAGTTCACGCCCTACAGCACGAGCAATGCCTTCTCCCATGGGACTGCGACAGGTATTCCCTGTACAAACAAATAATAATTTCATAATTACCTCAATCATTATATAGTATAACGCACTTTATTTCTTCTGTTGATGAAGTACTCTAATCTAAATAACTCACATTCCCACCGCTCGCTTTTTCCAAGCGATTCATCACAGCTACTCCAAGTCCTACCTTCTCGCAACCTTCCACAATGAGTAGGTCCACATCTTTTTCGTTGAAAGCTAGCAGTCCCTCATATAATTGATTTGCCAACGATACAGGCTCCGCCGTTTCACCATAGATGATGCCGACAATTTCTTTCGTATCAGCCCCTGAACCTAGTGAAAGAATATGACTCACATGTGTACCACCTATCACAGCTTGTACTTCTATGTCCCATGTCTCTATCAGTCTATTCCAGGTTTGTTGAGATACAAATACTCCCATGCGTTTAGGTGTATACCGGTCATTTCTATCTTCAGAAGCATACTCTGATGAATTACCATCTAGTAGATATCTATCACCAATTGTTTCTGAAACCTTATCCCCACTGGATGATATGCTAACTGTACCTTGAAGGTTTTCTCCTTTGAAATTAGATTGTATAGCATCTATTAAGTCTTGAGAGGAACCCACCAACACCTGTACCGGCATGTCTGGTGCATAATGGCGATATTTCATACCCGGTGCTTTCGGTGCTTCTGTAGGATCATGCAAGGCCGTATCATACACCACATGGTCCGCCACCATTTCGAGCATCTCTTTTGTAACACCGCCGGGACGCAAGATAATCACTGTATCCTCTTCGACTTGTACCACCGTAGATTCTACGCCAATTTCACAGGGCCCTGCATCCATGATAGCATGAATACGACCTTTCATATCGTGTAACACTGCCTCGGCAGTAGTCGGACTTGGCCGTCCTGAGCGGTTCGCACTAGGCGCTGCAATAGGCACTCCAGCAATGCGTATCATCTCACGACATACTTCATGGGCTGGACATCTTAGGGCCACCCGTGAAAGTCCCCCTGTGGCTCGCTCTGGCACTAACGCTGACTTTTCAAAAGTGATCGTCAACGGACCGGGCCAAAAGGTATCCATTAGCGTTTGCTCTAAAGGAGAGATATGTCGTACTAAGCGATGTACCATAGATTGGTCGCATACATGCAAAATCAAAGGATTATCTGAGGGACGTCCTTTTGCTGCATAAATGCGCTCCATTGCATCTGCTGCCAGTCCATTAGCACCTAAGCCATACACCGTTTCCGTAGGGATTGCTACTAAATCCCCTACACGAAGTAAAGTACCCCCTAGTTCCACATCATCAGGAGTCAACAGTTTTGTATCAATATATTCTACTGTTTCCATATCGTACCTCCTTTCTTATGTACTATTATATCATCATATAACAAACTTGTTTTAAACTATATGAGGCTATTATTTTTGAATCATGGACGTTTTCTTAAAATCAAACACTATATAGACTTTTATTTCTACATTCTACTGCTGATTGCTCAAGATAGAACGTCGTACTTCCCAACGCACTTCACGAATGATGCCAGCAATGTCTCGTTGATACACTGGTTCTCCGTATTGCCCTGTTTCTGCAGCAAGTTTCGATACTGCCTCTTCTTGGCCTTGACCAATTTCTATGGCAAGGTATCCACCGTCTTTCACAAGGCGCCAGCCTTCCCGAATGATAGGTACATAAAACTCTAAGCCTGTCGCACCTCCATGGAGAGCAATGTGTGGCTCATGCAACACTTCTCGTGACAATTGTTTCATTTCTGCTGTTGTGATATACGGCGGATTCGACACAAGCACATCAAACATGCCATTTAAGGATGTTTGATGTTCTCCAAATAGAGAGTTACAAGCATCCAAGAGCATACCATACTCTGTGCCCCTGCCCGTACTCGTACCCATACTTGTCGCCGTGCCCATGTCTATACCAGTACCTATAGCCATGCTTGTACCCGCGCTTATACTAGTGCCGAGCTGTACCTGTTTCAGCAGTTGTTTTATATCACTTTCACAGAATCTGGATACCTCAGCCAATCCCATAGACTGACGATTTTGCTCTGCCACTGCCAAGGCTTTCTTAGAAATATCTACACCGACACCCTTCGCCTGTGGCAAATAGTGCAATAGACTAAGCAAAATGGTGCCAGGGCCTGTGCATAGGTCCAAAATTTTGGGAGATGCTTCTGTATGATAGATATCTAAGATATCCTCGATGAGGGTCTCCGTATCGGGACGTGGTATGAGCACATGTTCATTCACGTGAAAGTCTAGCCCCATAAATTCTTTATGCCCTATAATCGCTGCCACACTATACCCTTTCACACGTTGTAAAATCGTTTCATAGAAAGGTCTTAATTCATCTTGATTCAAGGGGCGATCAAAATTGACATACAAATACATGCGGTCACAGCCCAAAATATGAGAAAGCAGTACTTCCCCATCCAAGCGGCTTGATTCGATGCCTTTGGAGCGAAAATACTGCTCTGTCCATTGGAGCACACGACTAATAGTCCATAACCCCTTATCCATGTTGATTTGCCTCTTGCATTTTAGCGGCTTGTTCTGCTGTGATCAAGGCTTGGATTAATTCATCCATATCTCCATTTAATACAGCATTTAATTTGTATAAAGTTAAGTTAATGCGATGATCTGTGACACGACCTTGTGGATAGTTGTACGTACGAATACGCTCGGAGCGATCCCCTGTACCCACTTGGCTTTTACGGTCTGCTGCCATAGCGGATGTCGCCTCTTGCTCTGCTTTATCTTGTAATTTAGCACGCAATACACGCATCGCTTTTTCACGGTTCTTGAGCTGGGAACGCTCATCCTGACAAGCTACCACAATACCAGATGGTTTGTGCGTAATACGAACGGCAGACTCCGTTTTATTGATGTGCTGTCCACCCGCACCAGATGCTCGGTATGTATCGATTTCTAAATCTTTTTCGTTGATTTCGATGTCGATATCTTCTGCTTCTGGCAATACCGCTACCGTTACAGTAGACGTATGGATACGTCCAGAAGATTCTGTATCTGGTACACGTTGTACACGATGTACGCCACTTTCAAATTTTAACTTAGAATATACACTGTCGCCTTCGATGGAGAATACTACCTCTTTAAAACCGCCTAATTCAGGTTCGTTTGCATCGATGATAGTACATCTCCAGCCTTGTGTTTCGGCATATTTTGTAAACATACGGAATAAATCCCCTGCAAACAAAGCCGCTTCATCACCACCGGCACCACCACGAATTTCGACAATAATATTTTTGTCATCATTCGGATCTTTTGGCAATAACAAAATGTGTAATTCTGCTTCTAACTCATCACGATGCACTTTTAATTCGTTCAATTCTTCTTGTGCCATAGCACGGAAGTCTTCATCAAGGCTTTTATCGCCTAATACTTCTAAGGCTTCTTCAATACCGGCTAAGACTTGTTTGTATTGACGGAATGTGTTTACCGTATCTGTTAATGACGCATGTTGACGAGTCAATTTACGCCATTCTTCTTGGCGAGCAATCACATCTGGGTCAGAAATACGTTGTTCCAAGTCTAAAAATTTATCTTCAATCACTTGTAGTTTATCTACTAACACGGTGACTCCTTTCTATTCTTCTTCGTATGCATCTTTTTCACTAGGTCGCACCGATGTTAAGGCGCGAATAGCTACTTCAATTTGATCATCATCTGGCTCACGTGTTGTCATATACTGCAACATAAGACCCGGTGCGATCATGGCTTTCACCAATGGATTTTGGGAACGCCCAGCGAATCGGATGAGTTCATAGGAAATGCCCGCAACCACCGGCATGAGGGCTAATCTCGAAACGATACGTTCCACTAAATTAGGCCATCCTAGAAACGCGAATACAAATATACTCACTACCATAACGAATAGTAAAAAATTTGTACCACAACGAGCATGTAATCTCGAATGGTTCCGCACTTCTTCTACCGTTAAGGGTCTATCATTTTCATAGGTGTGAATGGTTTTATGCTCCGCCCC
>CAUUJQ010000098.1:0-5164 GCA_963545445.1 uncultured Veillonella sp.
ATAGCCCCTTTACCTGCATCACCTAAGAACACCGGCAAGGCCGCTTTCAGCCCTAATACTCGATACGTATTCGTAGCGCCTATATTTTTACTGCCAAATTGTCTCACATCAGTATTAAAGAATAGTTTACCAATGATCAATCCTGTAGGTATGGAGCCTACTACATAGGCCACCATCAATAATACTACGATTTCCATAGTCATCATTCTTCATCCGTCCCCTTCTTACCACGAAGCACCAATCGAATTGGAGTTCCTTCAAATCCAAAGGATTCACGCAAGCGATTTTCCAAGAAACGCATATAGGAGAAGTGGATTAATTCTGGTTCATTTACAAATAAAATAAATGTAGGAGGTTTTACGCTAGCCTGTGTCATATAGTAAATTTTAGGGATACGTCCTCCACGAGACGGCACTGGGTTTACTGTTTGCGCATCAGACAACAATTGATTCAACACACTTGTAGAAATACGCATATGCTGTTGTTCAGAGACGTATTTAATCAACTCTGCCAAACGATGAACGCGTTGTTTCGTCAATGCAGAGGCAAATAGAATTGGCGCATATCGCAAGAAGGCCATTTCATCATAAATATCTTCTGTGAAGCGCAATGTAGTTTTATCATCTTTTTCCACAAGGTCCCATTTATTGACAACGATAACTAAGCCTTTGCCGGATTCATGGGCATAACCAACGATTTTTTTATCTTGCTCTGTCACGCCATCAGTAGCATCTAACACCAAGACAACAATGTCGGACCGATCGATGGCGCGTAAAGAACGAACGATACTATATCGTTCCACAGGGGCATCGATGCGTGATTTACGCCGCATCCCTGCTGTATCGATGAGGACAAAGTCTTGTCCATCATGACTCCAATGGGTGTCAATAGAATCTCGTGTAGTACCCGCTACATCGCTGACGATAACACGTTCTTGTCCCAACAGTGCATTGGTTAGAGAGGATTTACCCACATTAGGGCGACCGATTAAGGCTACATGGATGGTATCTTCATCTTCTTCAGTAGCACTTTGTGGTGGGAAATGTTTCACCACATCATCTAATAAATCACCTAAGTTCATTAAGTTTTTCGCAGAAATACCGATAGGATCCCCAATGCCCAAATTATAGAATTCATAAATATTAGCTTCTTGGTTCACACTGTCGATTTTGTTCACTACCAAAATGACTGATTTACCGCTAGCCCGCAACAAGTTTGCTACTTCTTCATCGGCAATGGTAATCCCTTGTTTCCCGTCTACGACGAATAGAATAACATCTGCCTCTTCGATAGCCAATTGTGCTTGAAAGCGCATCATTTTTGGAATCTCATGACTGTCAGCGGTGATAAATTCAATCCCCCCTGTATCAATCATGGTAAATTCACGTTGTAACCACTCCGCATCAAAATAAATACGATCGCGCGTTACGCCGGGAATATCTTCCACAATGGAAATCCGTTTATTAACAATGGCATTAAATAGCGTAGACTTACCTACATTCGGCCGTCCTACGACCGCAACTAATGGTTTTGACATACTTTCACCTCATATTGTAACTCCCACCGAGGGAGGTTAGAACACATACTCCTTCAACCTATATTGTATCACATAAATGAAAGCAAAAAAAGAACAGCAAGTCCAATGGACTTACTGTTCTTCTATGTTACAATTATTCAGCTTCTTCTTCAGTAGCTACTGGTTCCATTAACTCAGTTAATTTTAAACCTAATTTCTTTTCATCTTTATTGAAGGAAATTACTTCTACTTCAACTTCTTGACCGCGGCTTAAGTAGTCTTCTACTTTTGCATTGCGTTGTTTAGTGACTTGAGAGATGTGAAGTAAACCTTGAATATCATCGTTGATTGCAACGAATGCGCCGTATTGAACTGTGCGAACTACTTTACCAGTTACAACATCGCCTACACTGATGCTTTCTTCGGCCATATCCCATGGGCTTTTTGTCAATGCTTTCAAAGATAAAGAAATTTTGCTGTTTTCTTCGTCGAAAGATTGTAATTTCACGTCGATTTCTTGACCTACAGCCAATACATCTTCAACGCGTTTAATTTTTTGCCAAGAGATATCAGAAATGTGAAGTAAACCTTCGATGCCTCCAATGTCAACGAATGCACCGTATGGCATGATTTTGCGAACTGTACCTTTGTATGTACCGCCAACTTCCACATTTGCTAATGCTTCTTTTAATTTAGCTTGACGTTCCACTTCAAGTACTGCACGACGGGAAAGAACCAAACGGTTTTTCTTTTCTTCAACTTCTAATACTTTAGCTTCAAATTCAGTGCCTACTAAGTTATCAAGGGATTTTACGAAATGCACATCACCTTGGGAAAGTGGAATAAAACCACGTAAAGACTTAACAGTAACGACTAAACCTGCAGGAATTGCTTCTGCACCAGTACAGATGATTGGTTCATCTTTTTCTTGTGCTTCGATAACATATTGCCAATCTTCATCTTTTGCCAAGCGAGTGATAGAAAGATAGATAGGGCTATCTTCTTTGATGTGGTTAAGGATAACAGCTTTGATTTTGTCACCTAAATGTAATACATCTTTCGCAGAAGCTGGAGTTGGGTATGCCATCTCTTTTTTCTCTAATTGAGCTTCTGTTTTGTAGCCAAAGGATACGTATGCACGTTCGTCATCGATTTGTACAACTTCCCCTTCAATCACATTACCTTTCTTAAATTCTTCTGCTTGCGCTTCTGATGCTGCAAATAATTCTGCAAAATTTTCCATCGTCAAAATGACCTCCTTAATTATCCAGTCTGGTGTCGATGCACCAGCCGTAACTCCTACTGTTGTGACGTCCTTAAACCACGCCATTTGTATTTCAGTAGCAGTCTCTATGTGGTATGTAGTACACCCTACATCGCGACATACTTCTGCAAGTCGTGTCGTATTGCCAGAGTTTTTCCCACCTACCACGATCATAAGATCCACTTCCTTCGCCAACGCCACTGCCGAATTTTGACGTTCTTCCGTAGCTTGACAGATTGTCTTGAAGATCTTTTGATCATTAGATTTTTGTTCTAATATTTTTATTATACTTTGAAACTTAAATTGTGAAAAGGTCGTTTGTACTACAACCCCTATTTTTTCCACGAATTGAATATTTTGAGCATCTTCTTCAGTTTCCACAATAATGCCTTTATTCCCTGCCCAGAGATTGATACTCTTTACTTCAGGATGTTTCTTTTCCCCTAAAATAATCAACGTCAATCCTTCATCGACAACGGACTTGGCATCTCGCTGTGCCTTTTGCACATGGGGGCAAGTGGCATCGATAACCGGTAGTCCTCTTCGATCGGCTTCTTCGTAGATTTCCGGTCCCACTCCATGAGAACGGATAATCACAGTTCCCTTATCTACATCACCTAATTCATTGATGGCATATACACCATTATCCTCTAATTTACCCACAACTTGAGGATTGTGAATGATAGGCCCCAATGTATAGCTCACATCTTCAGAGTGCGCCGCTTCTTCTGCCATAGTCACAGCGCGTTTCACTCCATAACAAAAGCCACAGTTCTCTGCTAATCGTATTGTAAACATAGTACACCTCTATCTAGTTATACTTTCCAGCTTTATAATCATCAATCATCTTTTGAATGGCTGTTTTCACAATGCCATTCACCTCTGCAATGGTTTCTACCGTCGCTTTCCCCTTTGTCACTGCAATAGGTTCACCGATGATAACCGCCACTTTGCCTCGCACCATTGTATCACTGCCCACGATAGCTACCGGTACTACGGGTACGCCTGTGCGCAATGCCATGGAGGCTACGCCATCGTGAAAGCGACCTAATCTATCTCCTTTTTGACGAGTTCCTTCTGGAAAAATGCCCAACATTAAATTATCTTTCAACAAATTCATAGCATGGCGAATAGCCAGTTTATCCACACCGCCACGACGAACTGGAAAGGCCCCTAACCAGGAGCAGACAAATTTAGAAATAGGATTTCTAAATAGCTCCTCTTTTGCCATAAAGTTCACATGTCGAGGCAACGCAAAGCCACATAAAGGGGGATCATTATTACTCTTATGGTTCGGAGAGATAATGACTGGTCCCTCTTTTGGCACATTTTCTTTCCCATATACTTTTGTTCTAAACCACCATCCGTAGACGACGGTAAAGGCAGATCGCCATAGAAATTCAGAGAATTTATCCATGATGGCCTCCTAACTCAGCATTTCGAATTAAGTCAATTAAAGTTTGCACCGTTTCTTCAATGGTCAAATGATCTGTTTCCACCACCACTGCATCGTCTACACAAATGAGAGGAGATTCTGTGCGATTCATATCCATCGCATCACGCTCAGCCACTGTACGACATACTTCCTCTAAGGTGATGTCTTCTTTGTCTTTCAGCTCTAACCAACGGCGGTGGCCACGGGTTTCCACAGAAGCTGTTAAGTAGACTTTCAGCTCTGCATTGGGCAATACGACGGATCCGATGTCTCTACCATCTAGGATTACACCACCCGCAGCTGCCATGTGTCGTTGCATATCCACTAATTTGGTGCGCACTGCTTTTTGTGCTGCCACTTGTGATACATGGCTCGTTACATATTGTGTGCGAATCTCTTGAGATACATCACGACCATTTACCAAGACAACAAGTCCACTTTCAGTAGCTTGCAATTCCAATTGAATATGTGGTAAAGCTTGTGCCACAGCCTCTGTATCTTCAATAGATACGCCTGTGTCTAATAACACCCAAGTAATGCCACGGTACATGGCACCTGTATCGATATACAAATAGCCTAATTCTTTCGCTACGATTTTAGAAATACTGCTCTTTCCTGCGCCCGCTGGGCCATCAATAGCGACTGAAATTCGTCGATTCATTAGGACTCGCCCCCTTCTGCTGCATGGGTTGCTGCCACATAGGCTGTAGAAAATGCAGCTTGTAAATTATAGCCCCCTGTAAAGGCATCAATATCTAATACTTCCCCTGCCATATACAAACCTTGTACCAATTTAGACTGCATCGTTTTCGGGTCTACTTCTTTCACCGAAATACCACCTGCTGTGACGATGGCCTCTGCAATGGGTCTTGGTTTATGCACGGTGAGGCGCATATGCTGCAAGGTATCCACCAAACGTAGGCGCTCTTCTTTCGTAATATCGTGAATT
>CAUUJQ010000099.1:0-5116 GCA_963545445.1 uncultured Veillonella sp.
TATTGGGGACCTATGATGGAACTCAATGGATGAATGAGCCGAAACAATTGTGGACCACACAACTAGGTCGGCGCAGCAGTGAAGGTTTATTAACGGAAGAAGCAATGAATCGAGGGGTTGAAGCTCTCAAAGAGATACGAGATGTGATGAATGCCTATGGGGTAACAATCTGTATAGGCCTTGCTACGAGTGCCATTCGTGAAGCCGGAAATGGACAGGACTTTTTGAACCAAGCTCAAGCGGTATGCCCTATGGATTATCGCCTGTTGAGTGGTGACGAAGAAGCTACCTATGGATTTATAGGGGCCACGGTCTATGAAAACCAAGACTTTCACTATGCAACCATTGATGTGGGGGGAGGCAGTACGGAAATTGCCTTAGGACATAGAGATCATGTCTATATGACGAAATCCTATCCAACTGGGGCTGTTCGCATGCAGAATATGTCTAGTGAGGGCCCACAACGTGTGTGGGAAGAAACATCTCCTATGTGGGAACCACTACCTATTGAAGGTGCATTTGGTGAGTTTATTGTCATTGGTGGCACAGCCACGACATTGGCGGCCATGGACCTAGAGATGGAATCATATGATCCCAAACGCATCCAAGGCCATCGATTAGACCGTGGCTCTATTGAGGCGATGATATTACAACTTCGCTACATGAGTCGTGAGGAACGCTTGCAGGTGAAAGGCTTGCAGTCTAGCCGTGTGGATGTTATCGTGCCGGGAGCAGAGATTATCACATCTCTTATGGATACGTATCAAATTGGATCCATCGTCATCAGCGAGGCCGATGGATTAGAAGGGTGGCAATCACAATATGGAGGCAAATAGAGATTCCTATTATCCTTGGGCTCCTTTAGTGGATAGCTTGTTAGATGCCTATGAAAGTCAAGGGGACTTTCACACGGTTATTGAAGTGGAAAAAGCAAATGAAACGAGGAAGCATGTGGAGATGGTGGTGCCCTTGTTGACGATGGAAGAGTTGGCAGAGCAAGTGGAGAACAGTCGCCACATGTTAAGCAATTGGTATGAACCAGGCTGTGTTGATCAGTATCATGCGTATCGACAACGCATGTTTCGCTGTACAGAGCCCTTGACTCGTAGTCAAGAAAAGGCGCTATATGGTGATGCTTGGCATAGCCTACACCAGCTTAGAAATGCGATTACAGAAGCTATGGATACCCGTGTGACTAAGGATACGCCAGTACTGCTAGCTTGCTCTGGAGGGGTAGATTCCATTGCCTTACTCCACTATTTCTACATCGAAGGATTTACAAACGTGGCTGTGTTTACCATGGACCATGGGTTGCGCCCTGAGGCGGAAGAAGAAGTGGCCCTCGTAGAATGGTATGCGTTGCAATTTGGTATGCCTTGTTATACGGTAAAGGAAGATGTATCGGCGAAGGCGGACCTAGAGGGTGTCTCTTTTGAAATGATGGGACGTACGTTGCGGTACGCTCATTTGCGTGAGATCGCCGAGGAACAAGGCTATGAATACATTGTGACCGCTCATCATCTAGATGATCAAGGGGAGACTATATTAGCGCATCTGTTGCGTGGATCAGGTTTGGAAGGGTTGCAAGGAATGACGACTTTTTCTGGTGACATTTGGCGGCCTTGTTTGACGGTACCGAAACAAGTGTTACAGGATTATGCGCAGTGGTTACAATGCTTTCATGGGGACGATGCGTCGAATGCGGATACTACGTATGATAGAAATTGGATTCGCCACGTCTTGGTGCCCACTTGCGAGGAACGTTTTCCGCATACCATACAGGCGCTGAGTCGCATGGGTAGTTTGGCCCAATGCGATGCATCCTATTTTGATCGAGAGGTAGAACTGTTAGAGGCAAACTATGTAAGCCGTGACGAAGAGGGTCTAGTATTGGATAAACGGGGCTTGCAGAATGAGCACGATGCGCTGGTGAGTCGACTGTGGAAGCGCATACTGAGTCCTTATGTGAGGCCAGAACAATTGAGCCAACCTGTGATAGAAAGTTTGCTTTCACTAGGGAAAGGACCGAAGGGGAAAGAATTTCGGTTTCGTCAGGTGCAAGTTTTAGCGTCATATGATACAATTAAGGTTGTACTATGTAGTGACATAGAAAATAAATAGAGCTGACTGAAAGGGAGTTACTATGATACAAGAAGTGAAAGAATTATTGCTTTCAGAAGAACAAATTCAAAAACGAGTGGCGGAATTGGGCCATCAAATTACAGAAGATTATAAGGGTAAGGAAATTGTCCTTGTCGGTGTGTTGAAAGGTGCTATTGTATTTTTCACAGATTTAGCGCGCCATATCGAGGGGGATGTGAAAATGGATTTCATCTCTTGCTCTAGTTATGGTAGCAGCACTGTGAGCAGTGGGGTAGTTCGCATTTTGAAGGACTTGGATCGCTCTGTTGAAGGCAAACATGTGATTGTCGTGGAAGATATTGTAGATACAGGCACAACCTTGTCCTATTTATTGGAAAACTTACAATCTCGTAAGGCAGCTAGCGTTCGTCTATGCTCCTTGTTGAACAAGCCAGATCGTCGTAAGGTAGAAGTGCATGTGGACTATGAAGGATTCGTGATTCCTGATGAGTTCGTTATTGGCTACGGTTTAGATTATGATGAAAAATTCCGTCAACTGCCTTATATCGGTATTTTGAAAGAGGAAGTCTACCAATAATCGTTGATATATTCGAGAAAATTTGATATGATTAATAAGTATCAATTTAGATGATAAGATAGGAAAGGAGAAAATTTTGAAGCGAGGCTTAAAAAACGTACTCCTGTATTTGTTGATTATTGTAGCTGCGGTGGCGGCTATTAACTCGTTTTCTGAAGGTACTAAAAATACATCAGAAATTACATATACATCGTTCCTACAAGAGGTACAACGAAAAAATGTAGAGAGTGTGACGATTACAGGGGATCATACTATTAGTGGTAAATTAAAATCCGGTACGGAGTTTGCTACGTACGCACCTAGTGATGCAGGGATTTTTAATAAACTAGCAGAGGGTGGCGTAGATGTAACAGCAAAACCACCAGAGCAACCTGCTTGGTGGGTTAGCTTATTGACATCTGCATTGCCTATCGTATTAATTATTGGATTCTGGTTCTTTATGATGCAATCTACACAAGGTGGATCGGGTCGTGTGATGAACTTTGGCAAATCTCGTGCAAAAATGCAAGGAGAGGGCAAAGTAAACGTCACTTTCAAAGATGTGGCTGGTGCAGATGAAGCAAAACAAGAATTGGAAGAAGTGGTTGAGTTTTTGAAGAACCCGGGTAAATTCAATGCCATTGGCGCTAAAATTCCAAAAGGTGTTTTGTTATATGGACCTCCAGGTACAGGTAAAACATTATTGGCTCGTGCCGTAGCAGGGGAAGCGGGTGTTCCATTCTTTACCATCAGCGGTTCCGATTTCGTGGAAATGTTCGTCGGTGTCGGTGCGTCTCGTGTACGTGATTTGTTTACACAAGCGAAGAAAAATGCACCATGTATCATCTTCATCGATGAAATTGATGCAGTAGGTCGTCAACGAGGCGCAGGTCTAGGTGGCGGTCATGATGAACGGGAACAAACATTGAACCAATTATTGGTAGAGATGGATGGCTTTGGTGCCAATGAAGGTATCATTACCATTGCAGCGACGAACCGTCCAGACATTTTGGACCCAGCTTTATTGCGTCCAGGTCGTTTTGACCGCCAAGTGACGGTAGGTCGTCCAGACCTTCGTGGTCGTGAAGCAATTTTACAAGTCCATGCGCGTAATAAACCGCTTGATCCTGATGTAGATTTAAAAACGATTGCGAAAAAGGTACCTGGTTTTACTGGGGCTGATTTGAGCAACTTATTAAATGAAGCAGCTTTATTAGCAGCTCGCCAAGATCGTAAATCCATTTCTATGCACGATTTAGAAGAGGCTAGTGAAAAGGTAAGTTATGGTCCAGAGCGCAGAAGTCATGTGGTTAGCCAAAAAGAACGTGAATTGACAGCATACCATGAATCTGGTCATGCTATCGTGGCGCATTTGTGGCCGAACGCTGACCCTGTTCACAAAGTGACAATCATCCCTCGTGGTAGCGCTGGTGGTTACACTATGATGTTACCGCAAGAAGAGAAGAACTATATGACTCGTTCCCAATTGTTGGCGCAAATTCGCGTGGCTTTGGGTGGTCGTTGTGCAGAGGCAATTATACTGAAAGAAATCAGTAGTGGCGCGTCTGGTGACTTGCAAATGGTGACGAACATTGCTCGTGAAATGATTACTCGTTTGGGTATGAGCGATGAGTTGGGACCATTGGTATTCGGTGAACATCAAGAGCAAGTGTTCCTTGGTAAAAGCTTAGGTTCTGAGCGAAATTACGGGGAAGCGGTAGCTGAAAAAATCGACAATGAAATGCATCGCATCGTGGCAGAAGCCTATGGTGATGTGATGAACTTGTTAACAGAGAATATCGAGTTCTTACATAATATGGCGCAAGCTTTGTTAGAAGAAGAAACGATTGATGCGAAACAAGTAGAAAACTTGTACCGCTATGGCAAATTAATGAGTCCAGAAGAGGAACAAGCGAAAGAGGAATCTCCTCTAGAAGCAGCAGGCATTGTGATGCCTGATAAAATTGATACACCAAAAGAATAAATAGGTTGTATTACGAAGGTATCTTTCCTTAGGGGAAGGTACCTTTTGTGCATCATAAGAGAGTTTTTCAAGTTAATGAGAAACCGTATTTTGAGGCATTCTAGGTATTGTTCCCTACGTATATGTGTCAAGTCCACCTTACTATGTATCAAATTGGCATAGATAGAACGGTGAAATGCGTAGAAAACACTTGCAATTTATGTAGTACCTCTGTACAATCGTATTGTAAACCTCGATAAAGGTAAGGAGGCGACAAGCCGTGAGAGATGAAATATTAGACTTTTTAAAAGAAAACCGCAATCAATTTGTATCAGGACAAGCTATGTCAGAGGCCTGTAAGGTATCTCGTACTGCTATATGGAAGCATATAGAAGTTCTGAGAAAGCGAGGGTATGTGATCGAATCATTTACGAAGAAGGGCTATCGTTTATTGGAAGAGCCAAATCTGGTTAGTCCCGAAGAGATGGACGGGG
>CAUUJQ010000100.1:0-5110 GCA_963545445.1 uncultured Veillonella sp.
CAAGTGTTGATTATCTTTGGATTCGGTATTGTCTTTGTATTCCTTGTGTTAGCTGCCTTGTATGAATCTTGGAAAGTACCATTTGCGGTATTATTATCTGTGCCAACAGGTATCTTTGGTGCCGTCCTTGGTCCATGGTTATTCAATATGATTGGGGCCATGATGAAATCTACACATTTCTTTGCCTTGGATATTTACTTCCAAATCGGCTTACTTACATTAGTGGGCTTGGCAGCGAAGAATGCAATCTTAATCATCGAATATGCTAAGATTCGTGTTGATGAAAGAGGCATGAACTATGTAGATGCCGCTATCGAAGCTGCGAAGATTCGCTTACGTCCTATTTTGATGACGTCTTTGGCGTTCATCATCGGATGTTTGCCATTGATGTTGGCAAGTGGTGCCGGTGCTGGTGCCCGTGCATCCTTGGGTGTGACCGTAGTATTTGGCATGATTACAGCCACATTCTTTGGGGTGGCAATCATTCCTATGCTGTTCATTATTATGGAAAAAATGGGCTTTAAACGTCACTTGTGAGTTTATGCATCTTTGTGGCGGTCTTAACTAGATAAAGGGAAGAGCACGACATATTCCTCCGCAAACTGATACAGTGGTTAGGTTTGCTCTGGAACATGTCGTGCTCTTCTTGTGTTTGTGTAATTTTGTCAGTAAGGGGCGCCATAAAGGCTGCTACACCTTACTGCGTTCCTTATGTTAAAAATATAAACGATTTGTCGAAATTTATGGTATAATGAAAATGTAGAAAAGTCATTAACGTGTTGTTAGGCTCATCTCTTCCTATTATGGGAGGAGGTGATTTCTATGAAGTTTTTGAAAAGATTATCTTTATTGGTAAAATTTTTGAAATTAATTATAGATATTTATCGTTTCTTTAACTAGAAATGACAAAGCCTAACGTAAATGATAAGTGTTCACATCACTTATACACGTTAGGCAAGTCAATTTTTCCAATATTTGAGATGAGCCTAACGCCTGCACACGTTAATGGCTCTTCTTTTTTACATGTCAAGTATACCATACTTTGCGAAAAAAAACTACTTCTTCCTACGCCTCTCCGTGTTTTCTAGGATTTTATTATGTGGGAGAGGTTTGTTTTTTATGGTATAATAGACAAATAGCCGATGAACTAGTTTCATTCGATGAGTGAGGTACAAATGAAAGTTATCATTTCAACGTTGAATTCAAAATACATACATTCTTCTTTGGCGCTGCGCTATTTGCAGGCTTATGGAAGAACGAAGGATGAGGCATATGAGATAGTGGAGTACACTATTAATATGCCTATTTTAGATATCTTAAATAATGTGACTACTTTAGACGCAGATGTGTTAGGTTTTGCTTGTTATATTTGGAATATCGATATGACATTGCATCTTTGTTCTATGATCAAAGCTGTTCGCCCTGCTACTAAGATTATTTTAGGTGGGCCTGAGGTGAGTTATACGGCGCGGGAACTATTAGAAGAGCATCCTTATATTGACTATATTGTGCAAGGGGAAGCTGAGGAGGCTTTCACTTCGTTTGTGAAAGCCATTCGTACAGGGCAATCTCCGGTTGACCTGGTATTTTAGGTAGGGAACTGGGGACCATTCAGGGGTCTGAAGAGGCCGTTGAGGTGAAAGACCTAAGCAGGATACCTTTTCCGTACACTGAGGATGATATGTTGACCTTAGGGAATAAAATTGTCTATTACGAATCTTCTCGTGGTTGTCCTTTTAGTTGTCAATATTGTTTATCTGGAAATCGCAACACGGTACGATTCTTTCCCCAAGAACGGGTATTGCAAGAGTTAGCTTGGTTCGTAGAGCACAATGTGAAACAGGTGAAGTTTGTAGATCGAACTTTCAACTGTGCACCGCATCATCACATTCCTTTGATGGAGTGGATGCGTGACCATGGGGGACAGACGAACTTTCACTTGGAAATGGAATCCATTTTAATGACTGAAAAAGAAGTAGATATTCTAAGTTCGACTCGCCAAGGGCAAATACAGATTGAGGTAGGCGTCCAAAGCACCCATGATAAAACATTGGAGGCCATCCATCGTCGCAATGATTGGGGTCGTATTCAGTCCGTCATTCCTCCGATTATTAAGGCGGGGCGTACTCATGTGCATATGGACTTAATTGTAGGTTTACCTTATGAAAGTAAATCTATTTTCGAGAAGTCCTTTAATGATTTATTCAGTTTGCAACCTCATGCGTTGCAGATTGGATTTTTAAAGTTATTAAAAGGTTCTGGCGTGCGTTCTATGGCAGAGTACGAGTATATTGCGAATCCGAAAGCGCCTTACGAAGTATTACAAACTCATGTATTGCCTTATGATGATGTGCGCATGCTGAAACATTTTGAAGATGTGTTCGAACGGTTCTATAATAGTGAACGGTATCGCACAGTCTTTGGGTACATTAGTGAAAGCTTAATCCAAGAGGGATCGGCTTTTGCCTATTTTGAAGAGATGACTAAGCTATGGTTAGAAAAAGGAAATCAAGGCCGCAAATTAAATGATGCCGATCAAATTGCGTTCCTTTACGACTTCTTTACATTGAAAGGAGACCGAGTAGCCTGTGATTTACTGCGCTATGATGTATTGACTTCTTTCAAAGGTAAAATACGGGATGAACGATTTGGCTTATCCAAAGATAGAAAGCAAGAAATGCAAGATGCCGAAATATTCTGGCGTGAGGAAGAACTGGTGCAAGGATACATTCCTAACTATTCCTTTGTTGAATGGCGGAGAATCCGACAAGACTACCATACCATTGAGGTCTGTGGAGAGGCATTACCATACTTGGGGATACAAGAGTATGTGGTTTCTACCACTCATATAATATCGGTGTCTGATCAGCATTGTTCTGATTTGTATCTAAGTTCTGTAGAAACTACTAGAGAAGTCCATGGTCAAAAAATACTTACTAGTGCAAGTTGCCAAGGGGTGAATGACGATAGTATCCATGTGCTGAGTGATGCTATTCTTAGGAAAGAAAATACATATACTATCATCATTGATGTAAAAGGAGAGATGAAACCTTTTATTCGTCCAGATCTAAGAGGTGCACATAGTGGCGAAAAAGCTGTTATACGTTCGTCTGCTATGCAAACGGTAAAGGAGGTGTGAAATGAGTGATACTACAAAACCAAAACGGTATCGGATGATATCGGCTTTTTATAAAGAGAGATATGGAGAAAAGGCTTATAAAATTCCAGTGGCACTGCCATTGACATGTCCTAACCGAGATGGTTCGGCTGGTGTAGGTGGATGTACGTTTTGCGGTGAAATTGGTGCAGGTTATGAAAATCGACCAGCTTCTATGACGGTGAAACAACAAATTGATGAAACTGTGGTACATATTGCGAAAAAGTACAAAGCCTATAAATATATACCGTACTTTCAGAATTTTAGTAACACCTATTTACCACCAGAGAAGTTCCGTCAGTATGTAGAAGAAGCCTGCCTAGAACATGTAGTAGGCATTGCCATAGCCACACGACCTGACTGTGTACATGATGCTTATTTAGATATTTTGAAAGATATACAAAATAAATATGGCATTGATATCTATGTAGAATTAGGCTTGCAATCGGTGAATTATCATACGCTGCAAAAGGTTAATCGTGGGCATACGATGGCGGAGTTTATCGATGCAGTACTGCGTATTAAACGGTATGGATTTGAAGTATGTGCTCATATGATACTGAACCTGCCGTGGGATACGATGGATGATGTCATTGAAGGGGCGAAAACTTTATCAGCGTTACAAGTAGACCAAGTGAAGCTCCATGCATTATACTTAGTAAAGAATACTAAAATGGCCCGTGATTACGAAGCTGGAGAGTTCACGTTAATCAGTGCCGAAGAGTATGCCCGACGGGTGGTGGAATTTTTACGCTACTTGGATCCTAACATTGTATTACAACGCTTGGTAGGACGTGCACCAGAGGAAAACACCATCTTTACGAATTGGTCTATGGGCTGGTGGCGTGTTCAAGATTTGATTGATCAAATTATGGAAGACGAAGATATTTCTCAAGGCAGCGGCTATGATTATTTACATGGTGCTGCAGTTCAAAAATTTCTGTGAAAGGGAGCATATGGCTAATCAGAGATTTACCATACCTACCTATGACATGGTAGGACCTATGGTGGGACCGCAAGGATCTCATATGAAAGTATTAGAAGAACTAGTAACAGTAAATATATTACATCGAGATACGAACATAGATGTGACAGGGGCTGAAGAAGATGTACAGGTGGCGATAGAAGTCCTTGATGTACTACTTTATTTATTTAAAAATCATATTAAGATTACGGACCATCATGTGCGAACCGCTACTCATATGATTTTGAAAGGTGAAAAAGAGGCACTTTTTCAGCTCTACGAGGATACCATCAATGTGACGGTAAAGGGAAATCCTATCATTCCCAAAACATTGGGTCAAAAACAGTATGTAGATAGTATTCGTCGCAATACTATCACCTTTGGTATTGGTCCTGCCGGTACAGGTAAAACCTATTTAGCAGTTGCGTTAGCTGCCTTTTATCTAAAAAATCGTGAAGTAGACCGTATTATTTTGACGAGGCCTGCTGTAGAGGCAGGGGAAAAGTTGGGCTATTTGCCAGGTGATTTACAAGAAAAAGTGGATCCTTATTTACGCCCTCTTTATGATGCTTTACATGACATGTTTGGTGTAGAGCGAGTGCAGAAGATGCTCTTACAAGGGACTATTGAGGTAGCACCATTGGCTTACATGCGGGGGCGTACCTTGGAACGGGCCTTTGTTATCCTTGATGAAGGGCAAAACACGACACCAGAACAGATGAAAATGTTTTTAACTCGTTTAGGGTATCAATCGAAAATGGTGGTCAATGGGGACCCTACGCAAATCGACTTGCCATCGAAAATGACGTCTGGCTTGATTGAGGCAGAACAGGTATTAAAACGAGTCAAAGGGATTCGGTCTATTTATTTCTCCGACCAAGATGTGGTACGCCATGATTTAGTAGGTCGCATTGTGAAAGCCTATGAAGAATATCATCTTTCAGAGAAAGGGAAACAAGAATGATTGTAAGTATTTCCTATGATGAAGG
>CAUUJQ010000101.1:0-5108 GCA_963545445.1 uncultured Veillonella sp.
GGCAGAACGAGGAAACATGACATTAGATGCATTAATCCAAGCTATCTTAGCTTTTAAACACAAAAATCAATAATATCTATTTGAGGACCGTCTATGATGGTCCTCTTGTTTTCTTACTTTTATTCTGTTCATGTATCACTACTATATACTGTATATACACTTACATATGCTATGCGTAACTTAACTCTTTCTGCACAGCAAAAACTAAACCAAGCTCCTTTCAATATATACATACATACAATAAATAGAGTATACTAAAGAAAAAGGAGGTGTCACACGTGCAGTATCGGCTCAAACTAAAAGATAAAGATATTTTATACTTTCACATAGAAAAGGAATCCCACCCTTTAGGTAATATAATCGTATATGATTACATGGTGCATATTGATTCTATCGTGGATAGACAGCTCCTTCCCCTGGGATTAACGCCTACTAATACTGGTCTACATCAATGGTTATTAGAGCGAAAGATTCCTAAGAATCGAGCCTATGTAGATGAGTTATTGCAAGCCTTGTCTGAAACGGATAATCCCTACTCCTACATCGATTTGTCCTATGGGCTTTCTTTAAATGATGCCTATTGGGTTTGCCCTGTCCATGAGCAGTCAACGTGGGAAACAATGAATCTGTATACGAACTCTTTTGATGAAATCATTGCTCGCATTGCTTTTACGGGATATGAAAGTAAAATTCATCATATTACCACTACTCCTGAATATACTACCAATGGGATGCTCAAAAAATGTTGGCACCGTATGGATTCAACAATCTATTTGTATAAGGGATCTACCCATCGATTCGCCAATGGTGGACAAGAGGCTTTTATTGAATGTTACGCTTCACAAATTGCTGAGGCTATGGGGATTCCACATGTTCCCTATACGATTCATACCTATCACGGAGAACCCGTATCTGCCTGTCCTCTATTTACGTCGGAACAAATCGGGTTCCTGCCTATGTCGAAATGCATCGACTCTATCACAACCCGCGATGACCTAAGTCGCTACCGTATCCAGTTAGAAATCGGACAACGATATGGTCTCACTGCATTCCAAGATATGATGGTATTCGATGCTTTCATTCGTAATGCAGACCGACATTTAAATAACTTTGGCTTTCTATTCCATACTGAAAGCAACGAACTCATCGGTCCTACCCCACTCTTTGACCACGGGAACTCCTTATTCTACAATGCCTGTGATGAGGACTACGACCATTTAGATACGGTAAATCATAATACCAGCTATTGGGGCATTTCCTACGAAGAACAAGCAAAGCGCTTCTTACAAGTTCGTCATATCCCTATGTTAGAAACCATGAAGACTTTTACTTTCAATTATGTTCCCTCTTCAATTCTAACTGAGCAAAAAGCAAGAGCCTTAGAATCCTTCTTACAGCGAAGGGCTACACGATTCATATCTTTCCTTAGTGAAACAATGGAATGATGTATTCCCCTGTTGTATCCTTACGATTGTTATCTATATATCTTTTATCCAAAGACTATTTAATATCTCCCTAGTAAGGATACTCAAAATAGTCCCACAATATATACCATAGAACTAACATATACTATGGAACTAACATATATGATAGAACCGCAAAAAGACAGACACAGTTTGCACCCACAAACCATGTCTGTCTTTTCTATTATTCAATTTCTTTATTCTTTATTTTTTCCAAGAATATTTCGATGCGTTTTACTGCTTCTTTAATATTCTGTAAGGAGTTCGAGTATGCTACACGAACAAATCCTTCTCCACAGTCCCCGAAGGCATTTCCCGGCACGATGGCGATGCGTTGATCATACAGTAGCTTTTCGCAAAACTCTTCCGATGCCATGCCTGTGCTTGTAATGGACGGGAATACATAAAACGCTCCTTCTGGCTCAAATGTATGTAATCCCATACGATTGAAAGCACTTACCAACAAGCGACGACGCATATCGTATTCTTCACGCATGTATTGAATATCTTTGTCGCCGTTTTTTAAAGCCTCAATAGCTGCATATTGAGACATGGATGGCGCACTCATGATACCGTATTGGTGCATCTTCGTCATTTGCGCAATAATCGGTGCTGGACCTGTGGCAAAACCAAGTCGCCACCCTGTCATCGCATAGGCTTTTGAAAAGCCATTGATTAAGATAGTACGCTCTTGCATACCTGGGATAGACGCAATGGATACATGTGGTTCGTCTCCATAGGTCAATTCACTATATAATTCATCAGATAAAATGAATAAGTCATGCTTAATCACCACTTCTGCGATAGCTTCCAAATGCTCACGACGTAATACGGCACCTGTCGGATTATTAGGGAATGGTAACACCAACAATTTCGTCTTCTCTGTCACCGCAGCTTCAATGGCCTCTGGTGTCAAGCGGAACTCATCTTCTTCTTTTGTAATGATCTGCACAGGTTTAGCGTTACACAATTCAGCTAACGGTGTATAGCACACAAAACTTGGCACAGGAATCAATACTTCATCCCCTGGATTGAGTAACGTACGGCATGTTAAATCGATGGCTTCCGAGCCTCCTACCGTCACAAGTACTTCCGTAGCGGGGTCATAGGAGACATAATATTTCCGTTCTAACCACTTAGAAATCTCTTCCCGTAGTTCCATAAAACCACGGTTAGGAGAGTACCAAGTTTTCCCTTTTTCTAATGTATTAATCCCTTCCTCTCGAATGTGGTAGGGCGTAGCAAAATCTGGTTCACCAATACTGAGGGAGATGACATTATCCAATTCGTTAGCAATTTCAAAAAAACGACGAATCCCCGATGGTTTCACAGCTTTAATTTCAGCATTTAAATAGTTGTCATAATTAATCATCGAATACATTTCTCCGATCTTCACGAACTCCACCCGTGTGGAACACAATATTGTTATCTTTATAGCGTGTTAAGATAAAGTTTGTTGTCGTGGACAGCACTGAATCCAATGTAGATAGACGGCGGGATACGAATAAAGCGATATCGCGCATGCTCGCCCCTTCCACGATAACCGTTAAATCATAGCTACCAGACATAAGGTACACACCTTGCACTTCTGGAAATTCCATAATACGCTCTGCTACTTTATCAAAACCTTGATCGGGAGCCGGAGTCACACCTAATTGGATAAGAGCCGTAGATTTATTTTGGTCTACTTGTTCCCAATCAATGACTGCTTGGTACCGTTTAATGATGCCAGACTCCTCAAAGGCTTGAATACGACTTGCCACATGTGCTTCTTCACTGTTGAGCATAATGGCTAAGTCCGCAGCCGACATGGAGGCGTCCTCATCTAATAAACGCAATAAACGATGATCCAATGTGTCTAATTGTACTGTCATAAGGGAGACTCCTTTCTCATGATTCACATCTTTTCCGATGGAACATAAATCCAGATCATTATTTTAAGGCTTAGTGCTATTGATTGTAATATTCTGAGTATACTATACTCTAAAAAAATTTTATGCGCTATCGTTAATTCTCTCACATCTCTTTGTGGATTCTAATGATTGTTATATAACATATATACGGCATTTTTCAACATATTTCTCTTCTGTGTTTTCTTCTATAGATTTGTTAACTTTATTAGTAACTATAGAAAATATTTATATAACCTTTACAAGTTAAGTGAATAGGTATATTCTATAGAACGTATTACAAAAGGAGGAGTTATCCATGAATGCCCAATCGATACAAAATCAAGAAGAAACCTTATTTAATTCTGGGTTTATTAGTATTACCATTATTAATTTCATTGTCTTTCTAGTATATTACTGCTTTGTGGTCATCACCGCTAGTTACGCAACGAAGGAACTACACTCTACCGTCGCTGAAGCAGGCTTTGCCACTGGCATTTATATTATAGGCACATTATTTGCACGCCTTATCATGGGACAACGGTTAGAGCTCATCGGTCGTAAAGAAGTGCTTCGATACGGAGCTATTTTTTATTTTCTCACAACCCTCGCCTACCTCATCGCTAAGGATATTCTCATCCTTGATGCGGTACGTTTCTTAAATGGCTTTGCCTATGGCACTGTATCTACCGCTGCCAATGCTGTGGTAACAGCATATATCCCCAAATCCAAAGACGGCGAAGGCATCAACTACTATGGTCTCAGCACTAGCCTAGCTGCTGCTATTGGCCCTTTCATCGGCATGATCTTATTACCTGCGGTGGGCTTCACTTGGATTATCTACCTAGCTGTTGCATTATCCTTGGGCGTTACCATCGCTTGTTTGCGTTTCCCCGTTAAAAATTTAGTTCTATCTACAAAGGAAATTGCTTCTATGACATCTTGGTCTATGAAAAATTTTATTGAACCACGTGTATCTTTCATAGCCTTCCTAGGATTCCTCATGGGCTTAGCCTATTCTAGTGTTCTCGGATTCTTATCTATATTTACCCATGAAATCGGTCTCATTACAGCAGGGGCTTTCTTCTTTGTTGTGTACGCACTTGTGATCACCGTCACCCGTCCTATTGCAGGTCGTATTTTTGATGAACGCGGTGAAAACGCTGTTATGTACCCAAGCTATGTATGCTTAACTATCGGATTACTGCTCATTGCCTATAGTTCAAATGCAACTTTACTGCTCATCGCTGGAGCCTTTGTCGGTTTAGGTTATGGTACTTTCATGTCCAATGGACAAGCCATTTGCTTGAAAGCTGTTAAACCTGCTAAAATTGGGGTCGCTCTTTCCACCTATTTTATTGGTCTAGATCTTGGCTTAGGCATAGGACCTTATATATTAGGAATCTTGCACGGCTTACTATCCTACAGTGGAATCTATATCGTATCTGCCATCATTCCAGTTATCGTATTAGTACTCTATGCCATCTACTATCGCCCTGTGAAAGAACAAACTATGTACGAAGAAGAAATTCCTCAACATCAATAATCCTATAGATATAAAAAAGTGCCCTATACCTTATGCTATGACATACATATGCATATCGGTATAGGGCACTTTTATATTATCCTTTTTTTACAAATATACGAATTTTATTCGTTCTATCAATTAAGTTAGTATCACTGCACCAAAATTTAAGAGTATCATAGCCAATATATGTTTCTATATAAACTGTCCTCTTATTATTATAGATTATAG
>CAUUJQ010000102.1:0-5082 GCA_963545445.1 uncultured Veillonella sp.
GCAATCTCCTCTACGGTTTCTCCGCAATACGCTTGATGGTCGATGGTGACATTCGTAATGACAGCCACTTCGGGGGTGATCACATTGGTAGAATCCAATAATCCACCTAAACCTACTTCGATGACAGCATAGTCTACGCCTTGCTCTTGGAAGAACAAGAATGCTGCTGCCGTTAAGATTTCAAACTGCGTAGGGGCTTTTACGCCACGGTCCATGATGGCTTTCACCGCATGGCTCACGCGTTCAATCAAATCAGCAAAGGCCTCTTCTGTTATGTACGCCGTATTCACACGCATGCGCTCCGTATAGGATTGGAGGTGTGGGGACGTAAATGTCCCCACCCGAAGTCCGCTCATATACAATCCATAGGTAATATAGGTGGAAACGGATCCTTTGCCGTTCGTCCCTGTGACATGGATGGTTTTGTATGTATTTTGTGGATTGCCTAGCTCTTCTAATAGTGCTGTAATCCGTTCTAATCCTGGATGAATTCCAAAGGAGGCTACCTCTTCTAGGTAGGCAATCGCTTCCGTATAATTCATGATGGATCTCCTTATACTAATGTTTTTAAGAACTCTTCACGTTCGTTCAAGGCTTGTTGTTTTTGTCTATATTCTTCCAACTTCTCTTTCTCTTTTGCTACTACCGCTTCAGGGGCTTTTGCTAAGAATCCTTGGTTGTTCAATTTACCTTCTAAACGAGCGATTTCTTTTAAGACTGTGGCCTGTTCTTTGGCAATACGTTCTTTTTCTTTGTCTGCATCGATTAAATCTTTCAACAATAAGTACACTTCTAAACCATTCACCACTGTTACTGTAGCATTTTCTGGTTTTGGTGCATCTGGTGAAAGTACTGTCACTTTTTCAGCCCAACCTAAGGTATGGAAGTAATCTCCATGGGTTTCCAAAATACCTTTCAACTCATCTGTAGCAGGCACTAAGATAACCTCAGAACGTTTGCCCATTGGTACATTCATTTCTGCACGCATGTTACGGATACCTTTAATACCGTCCATCATCACATTCATATGAGCCGCTGCAGAGCTGAATCCTTCCATGGACAATGTACTCGGCCATGGAGCGACCATGATGCTCTCCCCTTCATGTGGCAAGTGCTGCCAAATGTGTTCTGTCACGAATGGCATGAACGGATGTAATAATTCCATCATATGACGAAGGATGGATACCAATAAGTACTGTACCGTTTGACGGTCACGACCACCTTCTTTATTGTATAAACGAGGTTTCGCCAATTCGATGTACCAGTCGCAGTAGGTATTCCAAATGAAGTCGTATACAGCGCTTGCCGCTTCCCCTAATTCAAATTTATCAAGGTTATTCGTAATATTCGTAACCGTTTTATTGTATTCTTCTAAAATCCATTTATCTGCCAATGTGTAGTCTTCTGCGCTTGGTACGAAGCTTTCATCAAAGCCTTCTAAGTTCATCAACACAAATTTAGAGGCGTTCCAAATTTTGTTGGCAAAGTTACGGTTTGCTTCCACACGTTCCATGTAAAAACGCATATCGTTGCCCGGTGTATTACCAGTTACCAAGGTAAAGCGCAATGCATCGGCACCGTATTCATCAATCACTTCCAATGGATTAATACCATTACCCAAGGATTTACTCATTTTACGGCCTTGGCTATCACGCACTAAGCCATGAATGAATACGTGTTTGAAAGGAATTTCTTCTTTAAATTCCAAGCCCATGAAAATCATACGAGCTACCCAGAAAAAGATGATATCATAGCCTGTTACCATAACACTAGTTGGATACCAATGCTTCACTTCCTCTGTATTTTCAGGCCAACCCATTGTGGCAAATGGCCATAAAGCAGAACTGAACCATGTATCTAATACGTCTGGATCTTGTTCTACTTTGCCATGACAATGTGGGCATTCCGTCAAGGACTCAGCAGTTACGATGGTTTCTCCGCAATCTTGGCAATACCAAGCTGGAATACGGTGACCCCACCATAATTGACGAGAAATACACCAATCACGAATGGACTCTAACCAATTAGTATATGTTTTCGTAAACCGTTCTGGTACAAATTCAATAGATTTGTCACGTACCACTTCTAAGGCAGGTTTTGCCAATGGTTCCATAGATACGAACCATTGTTTAGATACCATTGGTTCTACTGTTGTATTACAACGGGAACAATGACCTACGCTGTGTCCGTGGTCTTCTACTTTTTCTAATAAACCTTGTGCATCTAATTCTGCTACCACTTGTTTACGAGCCAATTCACGAGGCATATTCACAAAGTGACCTGCCCCCGCATTCATAGTGCCATCTGGGTTCATCACTACGATACTTTCTAAGTTATGGCGTTGTCCCATTTCAAAGTCATTAGGGTCATGAGCTGGAGTGATTTTTACGCAACCAGTACCGAAGGATTGATCTACGTATTCATCGGCAATGATAGGGATGTGACGGTTCACAAATGGCAATAACAACTCTTTACCTACTAAATGGGCATAGCGCTCATCATTAGGGTTCACCGCTACAGCCACGTCACCAAACATTGTTTCAGGACGTGTAGTAGCTACGGTTAAGAATACATCTTCTTCACCAATTACAGGATATTTAATATGCCATAAATGACCACTTTCATCTTCGTGTTCCACTTCGATATCAGATAGTGCTGTCAAACAATTAGGGCACCAATTAGTGATGCGTTCCCCACGGTAGATTAATCCTTTTTCATACAATGCTACGAAAACTTTTAATACCGCTTCATGGTATCCTTCATCCAAAGTAAAACGCTCTCTCGTCCAATCACAAGACGCGCCTAAACTACGGATTTGTTTTACAATAGTGCTACCATATTCTTCTTTCCATTCCCATACACGTTTTAAGAACTCTTCACGGCCTAAATCATGACGAGATTTCCCTTCCGTTTTCATGATATTTTCTTCTACTTTTACTTGCGTTGCAATCCCCGCATGGTCTGTACCAGGCATCCACAACACATTGTATCCTTGCATGCGTTTCGTACGAATCAAAATATCTTGTAATGTATTATCAAGGGCATGCCCCATATGAAGTTGACCTGTTACATTTGGCGGTGGCAACACAATGCTGAAAGGCTCTTTATTCGTATCTACTTCTTCGTGAAAGTACCCTTTCTCTTCCCAATATGTGTACCATTGTTGTTCAATCTCTTTTGGATTGTAAGTTGTTAAATTTTTATATTCTTTCATGTGTCCTCCTATTTAGAATGTAATATTTATTTTATTAATTGATACTTTCTACCTTTATTATTACCAATTCCTTTAATTTTACCGTCTTTCACTAATTCCTGTAATAAAGATCTTGCTCTCGATGCTTGTAACCCCAACAGTTCCGCGATATCCTTCGCCTTAAAAAATAGATTCATTTCAGCAAAAATAAGTATTTGCTTTTTTTGTTCATTTTTTATCGTTCTTTTATCGCCATTCTTTACCGCCGGTCTTATATCGACACTTTCAGAACCATTCCCCTTAATATCAGGATTTATAGTCCCTTTATCGCCATTTTCATTATTTTTTATCGCCGGTCTTATATCGCCACTATCGGAACCATTTCCCTTACTATCAGGATTTATATCCCCTTTATCGCCGTTTTTTACCGCCGTTCTTTCAATATATCCATAGTTTAAATTCTTAAGCACCGCAAAAAAAGAACTTTGAGTAGAACGAAACTCTGGTCGTAAGGATGCACTATATTCTTCTTGTGACTCGTAGATGTCCAACACTTTTTTCAGTCCACTGCCTCGTCTCTCCATTAAGTGCATTCTACTAAATACATCAGCAATGATAGGATTTCTACGTTTAGATGAAATATTCGATAAATTTAATTCTTGAATGAAAGTTCCATCCATCATACCTCCAGGAGAATATACTTCCAATCTATCATCATACATATCAATATGAACTTCTGATCCTAATTCACCATAATCACGATGAATCAAAGCATTCACCAATACTTCTTGTATTGCTCTCTCTGGATAATCAGGGTATTCCACACGATAAGCATCAACTTTCTTCCAGCGTTTTTTAGAATTAGTTTTTATGAAGTCTATACCATTTTGCAACAACAACAAAAGACTACCTTCAAATTCTTTATCATCAAGAGCCTCTTCTCTACCATTTATTTTATCAAGGCCATTCCATCTTGTGGCGAACACCCTTGACTGACGAACTAGTGGCTCATCAGCTAATAACGCCCCTGCATTTGTAAGATGATGATCACCACTTACTAATCCAAAAGATAATAAATCATTGTCTCGCAAATCATTCCCAGTTCTCTGAAAGTATACAGACTTTAACTTAGAAAACGCAGCTCGTTCTATTGGAATCGTTGTTGATATAGTGTCAAACGTTTTATTCATACCTCGTAAAATAAGACTATTTAGTTGCGCACTACTAGTCACAACACTTTCATTTCCGACTCGTATAAAAGCAATCCTATTTCCACTATCTACATAATAATAGGGTGTTTCATGTCCCTCATACACATGTAACATAATAACATCTTTATTGTCATTCCTGATGATTTCTAAATTAACTCTAGGTGTAGGATCTAGCTTGGTCTTAATCATTGTACTGATGAACTCAGAATCACCTTTCGCATCATCTAAGCCCACTAGCCTATCTTCATCATCAATCCCCCAAATAAGCACCCCGCCTTTTGAATTGGCAAATGCACTAACAGATTTTAGCCAACTCTTAGGTTTATGCCGTTCTAGCTGCACTTTTTTATCGTAAGAACTGGTTTCTCCGATATAGTTTACTAAATCCATAGTTTTCCTCTACAAAATATACAAAAAAAAGACCCCCTCGTCCGTTAGGACGAAAGGGTCTATACTTCCGCGGTACCACCTAGATTATTGCCGTAGCAATCACTCAATATCGTTAACGCTGATCAGCGGGCATACTTACTCTAGTTCACCATGCCAACTCCGAGGCTACCCTCTTCCTAGTACATACATTGTTCCACCAACCCAATGCTCTCTGTGATGCGTTCAAAAGATTTTTCCTCTTCTTAGTTATTATCCATATAGTACTAGTATACGTGAAAGTATGCAGTA
>CAUUJQ010000103.1:0-5048 GCA_963545445.1 uncultured Veillonella sp.
TCCGCAAACTGATACAGTGGTTAGGTTTGCTCCGGAACATGTCGTGCTCTTCTTGTGTTTGTGTAATATAGGTAATAAAGAAACGCCACAAGGCCTCTATCCGTAATAGCATATCTATATGAGGAGTTGCTCGTTTCTTGCGTAGAATAATTTTGATGCCTCACGGAAAGAACTCATCCACAGGTGGGGGCGTCACTTGTTTTGTTATGAAATCTTGTGGTGCTTGTTTATATAGCAAAGGAAACGAGCAACATATTCCTCCACAAACTGATACAGTGGTTAGGTTTGCTCCGGAACATGTTGCTCGTTTTTATTGTTGTTTGATTTAGTCAATAAGGGACCACAAGATGTTCTATGCTAGTGCGGCGTTCCTTATGGATAGATTGCCTAATTTCGATAAAAATATCGTTTAGAAGATAACGTTTTGCATATTTTATGCTATAATGAAAATACAGAAGGATCACCGACGTGAGTTGGGCTCATCTCTTCCTAATTATAGGAGGAGGTGGTACTATGACAAAGTTTGAAAAAATCTATTTATTGATTTTATTTTTAGACTTATTAGTACGAATCATTGATTTGTTCAAATAATTGATGATAACGCCTAACGACATAAGGTTTCCTAGACCTTAATACGTTAGGCGTATCTATTTCTTTGCTTTTGAGATGAGCCTAACGCCTTCGACACGTTGGTGGCCCTTCTTTTTGTTGTTTATAGTATACCATATTTTTGTAGAAATTACAAAAATTGTTAGTTATAATTCTCTGTCGCCAGTGCTATATAAATGGTATGAAAAAAGATCACGGTACTTTCCTTACAAATGGTAAGCATTGTGTTGGGGGTTCATCGTGATCTTCTTTTATGTATTAGTTGTTAATGTTTTCATCGTCATCGCTAGGTGCCAACATGGAGTAGAAGGCCCATAGTAGGATGAACCAGAATGGTGTAAACATAAGGGCGATGCGTGTGTCGCTTTGTAATGCTAGTACCACCAAGATGAACGCAAAGAAGGCTAGGATCAGGTAATTCATAAATGGGTACAATGGCATTGTAAAGGTAGACTGTTTTGCTAATTCTGGTTGTTGTTTCCGGTATTTGAGATGGCATATGACGATGATGGCCCAAATATAGATAAAGCAGAATGTGGAGATGGACGTAATCATGATGAATACGCTTTCAGGCATGACATAGTTCAAGACTACGGTAAATAGTAAGGCCGCAGCGGAGAATAGTGTGGCCTGGTACGGCACGGCATGGTTCGTCAATCGTTTCATTCGACTCGGTGCATGTCCACGTTTGGATAATGCGTAGATCATACGGCTCGTAGAGAAGATGCCAGAGTTAGTGGCAGATGCCGCCGATGTGAGAACTACAAAGTTCACAATGCTCGCAGCGGCTAGGATGCCTACCGCATTAAAGACAGCTACGAAAGGACTAGAGTTTGGGTCCACCGCAATCCATGGATAAATACTCATGATGATGGCAAGGGATCCAATATAGAATAGAATAATTCGCAATGGAATATTATTGATGGCCATAGGGATAACTTTTTTTGGATTTTCCGTTTCCCCTGCTGTGAGGCCTACAAGTTCAATGCCTGTGAAAGCAAATACTACCATTTGGAAAGACAAGATGAAACCCATCGTCCCATTTGGGAACCAACCACCATAATTCCATAGATTTTCAAAGGCAGCAGCACCTGCATTGGTAGTGAATCCTGTGAGGATCATGATAAGACCAATGATGATGAGTGACACGATGGCGATTACTTTTATTAAAGCGAACCAAAATTCCATTTCACCAAAGTGTTTGACTGCTGTCAAATTCATAACTAGTAATATGCCTAGTACGATGAGGGCCGGTATCCATTGGGGCATCCAAGGTATCCAGTATTGCATGTACAAGCCGACGGCTGTTAAGTCCGCCATGGCTAGTGAAAGCCAACAGAACCAATAGGTCCAACCTGTAATGAAGGCCGCTCGATCACCTAAATATTCTTCTACAAAGTCAATGAAGGAATGGTGATTTAAATTGGAAAGCAATAACTCTCCTAAGGCACGCATCATGAAGAAGCAGATAATACCTGTAATTAGATACGTGAGGAGGATAGAAGGGCCCGCTAAACTAATAGATCGCCCAGAGCCGAGGAATAAACCTGTGCCGATGGCACCACCGATGGCTAATAATTGAACGTGGCGATTTTTAAGACCACGCTTTAACTCTTGTTGCGAGTCCGTCATAGTAAAACCTCCTTAATACAATATAAACTTTTATATTTGATAATAGTAAACTATTTTCTATAGAATGTCAATGAATGCTAGTAAAATGGCGTGGATATATAAAAAAGAACGACAAATTGTATGTATTTACTAAACTAGTGGTTAATACGATAGGTGTCGTTCTTTTGTATGTTACTTTTTTATATCTGTGTCAATATAGGTATAAAGGTCAGCAGCACATGTATATTTAAATACAACTCAAGAACACATAAAATATTTATAACGTACACATGCGTGCTATAAGCTATACTAAGTTTTTATGATAGTCCTCTAGAATGCATTGAGCCACGCTTTCAGGATTTCCAGTATTTCGAACTTGTACTTGTCGGAATCTTGCGTACAGGGGAGCTCGTTCCGTGTATAGCTGTTGCAATCGTTCTATCCCACCAGAGGAGAGAACACGCCCTGTTGTATCGAGCTCTTCTAAGGGACGATAGATTTCATAGATACGCCCATTTTGTCTTAAATGAGCAAAGTTCTCCGGGATGGTGACGGCACCGCCACCGGTGGAGATGATGAGCCCCGTTTGTTTGCCTACATCGGCGATACACTTGGATTCAATGGCACGGAATGCCGGTTCACCATGAGTTAAGATATAATCGCTAATGGAACCGATTTCCTCGGTAATGCGATGGTCTATGTCGACCAGCGGTCGTCCTGTTAGCGTTGCTAAGGCTTCACCGATAGTACTTTTACCAGATCCTGGCATACCGATGAGAACAATGTTTTCTTGGTCTCGTCGGAATTGTTTATATAGCTCTGAAAGGATACTTTCATCATAAGTGCGATGTAAAAATAAAGCACTAGCAGCAATGGCTTGTGCCAATAAGAAGACAAGTCCATTCACATGAGGAATGCTGAGGGATTCCGCCTCTAACAAAATACCTGTACGATGGGGATTGTACACTAAGTCGATAACACCTTCTAAGCGCTTAAAAGGTGCCAACTGAATACTTTGATTTGGACAGTGCGGATACATACCTACAGGCGTACAGTTGATTATAATTTGAGCTCTCTCGTAGAACTGTGCGATGTGCTCATACTTAGGAAACTGATGACGGCTGATATGGGTAATGGATGCGGCGCCTAGACGCTCTAAGGCCACATGAACTGTATTGGAAGAAGCCCCATCACCTAGGATGAGGCAATGTTTTTTGTTAACAGCAATATTAGACCAAGATAGGGTAGCCAAAAATCCATCATAATCTGTGTTAGTTCCATACCAGGAACCATCTTTTTGTTTTACCATAGTATTTACACAACCAATAGACTCGGCTATATCACTAATACTTTTACAAGCTTGTAAGGCATTGATTTTATAGGGAATAGTAATATTTAAGCCTTGTAAGTCAGAACGATTAAAAAAATCTTGTAGTTGGTCGGGTTCTATTTCAAATATGTCATAGGATGTATTTCCTAAGGCTTGATGAATCATAGGGGAGTAGGTGTGGCCCAAGGTACGGCCTAATAATCCAAACATTTACACCTCCAACGTACGATGACTGAAGTGATGGAATACATGTGGGTCTTGTTCCAGTACGAAATCTAAGAGGACAAGAGCCGTCAAAGCTTCTACCACAGGAACGGCACGTAGGGCTACGCAAGGGTCATGGCGACCTTGAATTTGTAACACTTCTGCACTGTGGTTACTAAGGGACACGGAAGATTGCTCATGATAAATGGACGGCGTCGGCTTAATAGCCACTTGCATGACAAGGGGCATACCGTTGGTAATGCCACCTTGGATGCCACCGCTGTTATTCTTACTAGTGCGAATGCCTTCATCAGTGATGATGAAAGGATCGTTTTGCTCACTTCCACGGGAGGCACAGCCAGGGAACCCAGACCCAAAGGAAATACCTTTTACCGCAGGCATACCAAAGAGTGTTGCCCCTAAGCGATTTTCAATGCCGTCAAAATTGGGATTCCCCATACCAATAGGTAATCCCGTTGCGAAGACTTCTACAATACCACCAGTGGAATCGCCAGATGTTTTTAATTCCAAGACGAGTTGCTCTGCTGCATGACGTTGCACACGGTCCAGCATAGGAATCACTTCGCTGTTGATACTAGTGAGCTTGTCCATAGGTGGATTGACATAATCAACGGGTGCATCTTGGACAGTGCCCACTTGTGCTAAGTGCGCCCGTACTTGAATGCCGATGGACTCCAATAATTGTATAGCAATGCCACCAGCTACACACACTGGTGCTGTGATACGAGCGGAGAAATGACCGCCGCCACGCATATCCACGTATTCGCCATAACGCATGCGAGCGGTATAATCGGCATGGGAAGGGCGTGGTACATCTCGTAGATTATCGTAATCACCACTTCGCTGTGATGTATTTTGAATGGTGAAAGCCAAAGGAGAACCGCTCAGTCTGCCTTGTACAATACCTGCTTGAAACTCAGGGATATCTGCTTCTTTTCGTTGGGTTTGTAATTGGTGTTGCCCGGGAGCCCGCCGTTTTAGAAAGGATTGCAAGGCGTCTAAATTAACTGGAAATCCGCAGGGAAGTCCGTCCACAACGCCACCAATAGCTTGACCGTGAGAGGCTCCGAAAGTAGATACTTTCACAGTACGACCGAAATAGGATGCCATAATTACTCCTTATCGTATGTTATATATAAATTATGGTAATTTGTATTACTATGCCTGCGTAAATAAGCTGTATAGGTGTATAGTAAACAAAATGGAAAAAAATATAGAAAAAATCTATGAGGACACATTTGTTAGGATACCATATACGGCACATTATGAGGTA
>CAUUJQ010000104.1:0-5010 GCA_963545445.1 uncultured Veillonella sp.
CGCAATATTCTATATCAGCAACAATGATGGCATTGTCTATATAATTTCTGCAGCTACACCACCATACTGCATCATCTTTTCTAAGAAAAAAGTAAATCCCTCGACTTAACCATTCATCATAGCCTTTAGAAGGTGTCATTTTTTGACTTTTTATAATTTCTATACTGCTTTTTTTGGTTGTCCCATGATATCCGATAAGTCTTTTCATTGGTGTAACCTCTGCATGATAATATATAGGTCTTATTACCCTAAGTATAACACACTTAAGGAGAATACTCTACTATACAAATATGTCTGTGAAAGTAAATTTGACATATTTCACTTTGATAATTATTCTTATCATGTATAATAGAGGTAGGGTATAGAAACCACTGTATATCCTAATATAGAATAAGATATATAGAAAATGCTATATTCTGATTTGCAGTAGTATTAGATATAGTACATATAATAAGTTACTAGTAAGGAGGTTCTATGAGTACAATCACAACAATGCCCGTTTCAATGGAGGGCTGGCAAGAGGAGCAACAATCTTGGAATCAAACGTCCAAATTCTTTGTGAACATGCATCAGCGCGAGGACCGCGTGGCACAGGTAGTGGATTTTGTTGCTCGCCTGAAAGAATTGGATATCCATCCTGCAGAGGGTGAAACAGCGCTGGATGTAGGCTGTGGCACTGGTGACTATGCTATGGGCTTAGCACGGAATGGCGTGAAAGTGACCGGTGTAGACTTGTCTACGGGCATGCTCGAAGGGGGCAAGGCCATCAGCGAGAAAGAAGGACTTTCACTCGATTTATGGCTCGGACCATGGTCCGAAGAGGCCCGTCAAGCCTTGGGTTGGGACAAACGATTCGACTTAGTGTACAGTATTTTCTGCCCTATCATGTCCGACACCGCTAACCTGCATGCTTTGCACAAAGCGAGCCGTAAACACTGTTTGTGCATTATGTTCGCTGATCGGAAGGATGAATATTTAGATGCTATTTATAGTGAGTTATATGGTGTAGAGGGATCCCCGTGGAAGGCTATGTTGCAAGACTGTATAGATACAGCGAATGCCATTGGTAATCATGTACAAGTGACCTACAAAACGGTGGAAGAAGTAGAAAATCTCACGGTAGAAGCCGCGGTAGATTATTTCTGCTTGCGCGTACACCGCAAAGTAGGAGGCGATTTAGAGACCGTCAAGGACGATATCCGCCAATATTTGGCATCGAAAGCCGTAGACGGAACCATTGATAATCACACCACAGATACCATCGCTTGGATATCTTGGGACGTATAAACGTATAAACCTATAAAAAGTGAAAAGCCATCAACTCGTATGGGGCCGAGTTGATGGCTTTCGTAGCGATATAGGTGCGTATGGGAATACACCTTTGCTACATGGTAAGTAGTTTGAAAGGCTGGAACATATGAGATTCATAGTTCCTGTCGAGTATCACATCGACTATTAAAGTATAGCAAATCCATAGGAATATGTATAATATGAATATAGTTCTACAAGTTATAGTTAAAGACTATACAAATTTGGTTGACACTTTCACCATTTCTGAATGTATCTAAGTGTAAGGACTTGGTACTGAGAAAGGAGCAAACACATGAGTACAGTCTTAAAAAAAGAATTACACTTAGTATTTACAGATGCCAGCAAAGAGGCAACAACCATCGTCATTGCATTTCCTAAGGAAGGATTGACAAAAACGGAAATCGAAACGGCAGGTCGCCTTATGGCAGAAAAGGATGTTATCCGTGGACGCAAAGATCAGCGCTTAACTGACTTTCAACATGCTGCATTAGTCACAACAGAATCTACAATCGTTGAATAAGGAGGAACACAAGTATGGCAAACACAATGGTTACGAAATTACAATTACAATTTAAAAAGGGCGAAGGCGCTCACAATGTGAAAGTAGCGAACTTTTCCTACATCAATGAAGTGGCCACAGACGATGATGTAAAAGCTGTGGGTCAGGCAGTGGCGAAGTTGTACGCTTACCCATTGGTGGGTGTGGTCCGCAACAACGCCATCCTCATGGAGGCCTAAGATGGACGCCTTGGAAAAAGCGTTACGAATTATCCGAATTGCTGTATGGATTATGAAATGGTGCAAACGATAAGGTAGGATAGGACCTTTAGACAGCGTAGCACCGCATCTATGGCAGCAGATTTGAGATATTTTATACAAAGTTAATGAATTGATAGGAATGTACCAAGACTTACCGTAGCCACCTTGCTCAGTACCAGCAGGGTGGCTATTGTTATGTGCAATTATAGTATATATTATATAAACAAATATATAGAAAAAATAAACCTGAATCTCTGCGGATCTGAGATTCAGGTTTTTCGTTGTAAGTCCTATAAAACTGTGTATGCAGCGTGATTACTGCAATTCTTCTCGTATCATTGCAATCGCTTGTTGGTAACGCTTGTGTAGCCCTTGACGACTCATGCCGTACTCCTTAGCCAAGGTGCTGATGGATTTTCCCTCGTACAAGACTTTCTGTAATAGCACAGCGTGAGGTGTATCAATTCGCGTTAAGGCCTGCTCGAGGGCAGCCATTTGCAATTGATGTAAAGCCTCCTCTTCCGTATTGTCCGTAGAGGGAATCATGACCATAGGATCCATTTCGTCATCATCATCATTTTGCAAGAACGTTTCATGATTCCATTGTTTCACACTGCGACGGAATAGATTCATTTCTGCAAAATGAATGCGGGATTTGACAAACCCCGCAAAGGGGACTGTGCTCGCCGTATCATAGGATTGGATGGCTGTTAAAAACACTTCCCATAACATGGCTTCCACATCGTGCTGTAGGGAGCGCAGTTGACTGACGTGGGCATACTTTGTAATGAGAGGGACATAGCGTTGGCACAGTAGAATCTTCGCCGATGCATGCCCTGCTTGGACGAGCGCCACTAACTCCTCGTCGGTATAACCGTCTTCCATACAATCTGGTCGTACTTGCTGTAAATTGTTTATAATATAAGAATACCCCATTAGTACCTCCTTATATTGGTTAGGACTTACTAACTTTGATACCATAGTAGCGCTTTTTTTGCCTTCTGTAAATAGGTTGAAAGTGGTAAAACCGTGTAACTTTCACAGGCCTAGGCAGCCGAAATCCCTTGTATGATAAGGGATTGTGAAAGTGGATCTAGGGAAAAGTGCGCGGAATGGAAGGGTTCATTATTTTTCTAATAAATGAAGCATGGACGATACTTGGTCCAAGAGAGTCTCCTTTTGGGCGGCCGTCAGGAGATAATTGGCGCAATACAGATGGAGCGCCACGCTAGCAATGTCATCTAGGATGAGCTGAAAGCAGGAATCGTTGCCCTTGCGCAAACGAGGCAAGAACCGTTCTAATTTGTGGTGCGCTTTCAGGTGAAAGTCTTTCACAGTGATTAATGTGCTATTCGGCAACGATGGATGCTGGGTAAAGTCCGAAAAGGCAAAGGCTAAGTAATTGATATAGCCGTGGCGACATGTTTTGACAGACATGGTGGACGGCTTTTCAAAAGCGATATAAGAAATAAATAAGTGACAGCTATCCAAAGGAATGGGGGCGTAGCTATGTTCCAGTTCACACTTGGCACTGAGAAAATCGCCACCCCGTTCGTGAAAGAATGCTTTCATATATTTTTGGATAGGTGTGTGATGAACCTTGCGCGTGCCGTTTGCCCAAACAGTAATCGTAGTGGGTGCTAGATTATTGTCGTAAGAGGGGAAGGCACACAGTAAAATCTGACGGTGTTTCACAAAAGAAGGTAGACCGTCTGTGTCAATTGAACCATGCTCATTGCGTTTCGTACGCATAGACTCCTCCTTGCAAGTTCAATGCGCTACCTGTCTCAGATCTGGGCTATACATATAGCACAGGTAGCTTTAAAACGTGTAATGACAGATATCTGTTGAAAAAATTATAATTCAAGTCATGAAAAAAGTCACTCAAAATTTATTGGAAAATAAGGGCACATATCAAATTGGCATACAGAGGTGCTTTTGAAATGCTCATATGCTAGTTGCAACTAGAGCTGTATCGAAGGCGTGTGAAAGTAGATATAATAAAGGATTGAGAGGATAGTTGACTGGGGAGGTAGTGGATGGAGAGAGGATCCCTAGGATACACTTATAAAGAAAAGAGCTGAGCAACGTAAATAATAATTGCTAGAGGTCTAACCATAAGGGTGGACCTCTTTTTTTATATGTTGCTTTCATGGTAACTATCGGGACTTTTATAATTTGGAAACTCAATCATAGGGTATACTAAGTACACAGCCAAGGCGGACATACTAAGTGCATAGTTAAGAAAGGTGGTGAAAGTATGGAAGAATTACTCTTGTTGTTATTGCTATCCGGCGCGCTTGATGACTAATCGGTGCGACCGATCATTGTAGGAATTAAAAGAAAGGATGTGAGAAAATGCTAGGATTATTGTTACTAGGCGCATTGCTAGCGGACTAATTGTTCGCTAGGTTAGTTAGATGAAATGAAAAGAGGTGATACGATGTTAGAATTGTTGGGATTATTATTACTAGCGGCCTGGTTGGATGACTAGCAGGTTGCTAGGTTAGTGAGATAGAATGAAAGGTGGTGAAAGTATGTTATCTGGAATACTAGGAGCAGCAGTTGGTATGGTAGTCGGTGTATTCGTAGGAGCGGCAGCGGCCGTGCTCGATGAGTCGGAGTAAGGATAGAGTGAACTATCGGGGTTTTGTAATATAGGAAGTTAACTGTGGTGTATACTAAGGACACAGTTACGAAAGGTGGTGAGAAGATGTTAGGATTACTATTATGGGCATTGTTGGATGACTAGCAGTTTGCTAGGTTAGTGAGATAGAATGAAAGGAGGATGTAAGAGATGTTATATAATAAACTGGATAAACGAAGATAAGAGGCAGCGATTCCTAGGAATGGCTGCTTTTTTATGTACTAGTGATGTTAAGTGAGGAAAGAGAAGTACTTGCCAGATCTAGGTATGACGTCATAATTTACGGTAAAAAT
>CAUUJQ010000105.1:0-4898 GCA_963545445.1 uncultured Veillonella sp.
TACCAAATACGAAGATGGCGTTAAGCCATCTACAGCTTGTAAACCAATCGCTGTCTTCCAAGCTTGCGCTTTTTCATACTGGCTGGACTCTCCCTGTCGTAAATATTCCTCAAAAGGATCCTTGTGCATTGTACCACCTCGTTTCTCTTATAGGATAAAAACAATATATCCATTCTGACACACTAATACATCAGAACTATTTCAGCTTAATTAGTGGGCATTGTATATCGCTTTATCTATAGCTTTATCTATATATGTTGTTCTTATTGTACCATACTACCCGCTAAAGATAGGAGAAATTCACCTAAATTTCGATGCCAATGAATAACTATATCTATCATCATCACTGTGCTACTAGTAAGAAAAACATATCATCTGATCTCTAACATGCCCAACATGCTATATATAAAACAAAGAGGCCCTTACTAGGCCCCTTATCATTAAACACTACATAACTATATCACTACCGTGTCATTTCAATCAATTGTTTCACATACTCATTTCTAGGATGATTCTTCACTTCTTCAGCGGTCCCGTATTGTTGTATCTTTCCTTCGTGCATAACAAGAATATGCGTGCCCAGTTTGAATGCTTCGTGCATGTCATGGGTGATGAACACAATGGTACAGTCCGTTTGTTTATGAATCTGTTTTAAATCTTCTTGCAATTGGTAGCGTGTAATGGAGTCCACTGCTCCGAACGGCTCATCCATAAGCAATATCTTTGGAGAGTTCGCGTAGGCTCTGGCGATGCCCACTCGCTGTTGTTGTCCCCCAGACAATTCCTTCGGGTACTTCCCCTTACTATCCAATGGCAATCCCACCAGTGAAAGCATGCGATCTACGATAGCATCCACTGTTTCTTTCGGCGCACCATCTAGTTTTGGCACATACCCAATATTGTCTGCCACTGTCATATGCGGAAACAACCCATTTCCTTGAATAGCGTAACCAATCTTTCTACGAAGAGAGATGATATCTTGATCGATAACCCTCGTCCCAAAAATGGTAATATCCCCTTCGTCTGGCACAATCAATCCATTAATCATTTTTAATAGTGTGGTCTTCCCCGATCCCGATGTGCCTACGATGCACAGAAAGTCTCCTTCGTTAATAGTCAGATTACAATGTCTCACTACCCATTTCCCTTGATAGGACTTTCCAATATCTTTATATTCAATAATCTGATTCATCTGATCCATCTATTTCACCACCAATCCTTTAGATTGCAAAAACTCTTTCGCCACTTGTTTCGGATCTTCCTTATCAATTTCTACCTTTTTATTCAACTGTGCCATAGTACTTTCATCTAAGATACCATCTAAGCGATGTAACACGTCCTCTAACTCAGGATGGTTCGCCATGGTTTCCTCACGAACGACCATGCCCGCCATGTAGCTTGGGTAAAAGTTTCGATCGTCCTCTAACACGACAACCCGTGGATCAGACAGCTGTCCGTCAGTAGTAAATACCGTCATGGCATCAATCTTTTTATCAAACAAGGCTTGGTATTTCAAGCCATTATCCATATCTACAACGTCCTTAAAATGGTAGTCGTACGCATTGGCTAGCGCCTTATACCCATCTTCACGTTCAAAGAAATCATACTCTGCTCCAAACTTCAGCTGACCTGCATACTTCGCCAAATCAGTAAATGTTCGAATACCGTATTCCTTCGCTAAGTCTGCACGAATGCCAATGCTATAGGTATCATTAAAGCCAAACATCCCCTTCCACAAGAAATGATACTTGTCCTTGTATTCCGCAGTTAACTGGGAAAACTTGTCGTTTTTATACTCTTCCTTATGTTTCAACACGATTTGCCAAGATGTACCGGTGTACTCCGGATACATATCAAAATCACCTCTCACCATGCCAGGATGAATATTCGACGTGCCTCCCCCTACACCGTGGGTATATGTAACTTTCAGATTCGTATCTGCCTCGATGAGAGTCCCCACAATCTCCGCCAAGATGTATCCTTCCGACGTCGGTTTCGATGCGATGTGAATGGTATCGCTTTTACTATACTGTTGCATCCCCACAGCACCTAAGATAAGAATCAACAAAGCACCCACTACATAGGCTACCTTGCGATTCAATACCCTATGTATCTTGTGTTCTTCCACTAACTTACCTATGGCACTTAAGATGCCATCAACCACTAAGGCTAATCCTGCAATAAGGATACCACCAATCCCACTGACCACCTCAAGATTCGGGGAACTCCCACGCGATATGGCCACACCTAGACCACCGGCTCCCACAAAGGAGGCAATCCCCGCCAAGGCAATGGTCATGGTCACCATATTCATGATGGCTCCGAAAATAACGGGAAATGCCAGTGGTAACTGTATCTTCCACAAAATTTGTCGGTCTGTACTCCCCATGGCACGGCTAGCCTCAATAATTTTTGGATCAATGGTGGTAATCCCCACATAGGTGCTACGCACGATAGGCAACAGCCCATAGATAGTGAGGGCAATGATGGCCGTCGTATTCCCTACGCCTGTGAAAGAAATCAGAAACCCCAACAACGCAATAGAGGGTATGGTGTAGGCAATATTCACCACGGATATAACAGAATTTGCCAGTTTCGGTTTCTGTGCAATATACACGCCGATGGCCAACCCCAATATGGTGGCAATGACGACCGCCGTAAAGGTGATTCCCATATGCTCCAACAATAACTGTCCATAAAAATCAAAGTTCTTTCCCAACTCTTCGAAAATAGTTTGTATCATCAAATCCTCCCTTCCTACAACGTTCTCGTAGTCTTATTATCATACTGAAATACCATGAATTTATGGTAAAAAATGTTGGAGGCTCTTAACTAAGAGTCCCCCAACATACTTTCTTAATCTTTTACGATCTTGTCTTTCATTTGTTTCAATGGATGTGTTAAATCAATATTACCATAGGTCGGCAAGGTGACACCTTTGACTTTCACGTACACCTTATGCACTCCATCAAATTCCACCGCCGTATTGACGATGGCTGCGATGCGAAGTGTAGCCGTCAAGCCCGTCGCATCTTGTAAAAAGTCATCATTTAACACCACGGTCACTGTATCGTCATGTTTTGATGCTTCCACTACTTTTGTGCCTTTCGCAAAAACTGGATATTCTGCCCGACCATCTTGTTCAATCATCAAGTTTATGGCCTCTTTCACAGTCTTACGTTCTTTGTCGATCGTAATCGGTTGTGGCATAACGCCTTTCCCATCTTGGCGCGGTACATAGACCACGATTTTTGTCATTTTATCTAGCGTCTTCTTATCTTGCGACGCAGAAGATTGGGCTGTCGTTTGTTTCCCTAGATCCACTTTCAAATCTTGAGAATTACAACCCGCCAACGCAATGACACATACGCTCATGATAGCCACTAAGCCATAGCGTAATGATTGTTTCATGAATTAACCTCCAAAATATAGTTCCAAACCTTTTGCCAATTCATTGGCAAAGTCTTTCTGTGTTTCTGATTCTTTTAAGTGCCCTTCTTCCTTAGGATTGGAAATAAAGCCCAATTCTACCAAAATAGATGGCATTAAGGAATGGCGTAGGACGTATAAATTCCCCGGTTGAATCCCTCGGTCACCATTAAAACCACTGTGTTCCGCAATTTGTTCTTGCACGGAAGAGGCTAGTTTTTTAGATTGATCCGATCCGTCGAAATAATAGGTGGCGATACCGCCTACATTTGGATTCGAGAAGGAATTAATATGAATGCTGATAAACGCATCAGCTTGGTTGCCGTTTGCCACATTCACACGGGCCTGCAACTCGTCCACACCGCTCGCATGCGGTCCATATACGTCCACATCAGTGGTACGAGTCAAAATGACTTTTGCTCCTTTGGCCTCTAAGATGGACTTCAAATATTCAGCGATAGGCAATGTTACTTGTTTTTCTTGTAAACCCGTTGGCCCAATGGCTCCTGGGTCACTACCACCATGGCCTGGGTCCAATACAATGATTTTACCACCAATACCGCCTGTAGTGCGATAATTGACTACTTGTGGAATCGGCTTTTCTGGTACCGTCGGCAATGCCACTGGCTGTTTCGGCGCTACTTTAGGCTCTTGTTTCGCTGATTTTGCAACAGGCTTCGCTACCGGTTTCTCAGCCTTTGGTGCCTGTTTTGCCTCAGCTTTTGGGGCTTCCTTAGGTGGGGTTTTCGCCTCAGCTACCTTGGCTGATGCTTTCTCAGCCACTGGGGCTACTGGCCTTTTACCATAATAATTATCTCGTGGGGCTACTCCTTTTTCCTGGATATCCACCACCATCCGATATGGTTTGTTATTTACGGTGTCTTTTTTTAAGGTAAATACTTTCAAATCTTCCACATCAATGGCCTTCGGTGTTTCAATTTTTACCACCGTGTCTGGTCCAGACTGTGAAAGCGTCGCACTTTTCGCAATGCCATCATCCATCACGATCGACGTGGGCACCCCAGTCAGGGTGGCATTTTTCAACACCAATGTGGTGGATGTGCCACTAGCACTAATGGATGCCGTCGCATGAACAGGACTAGACAAACTAAAAACCATTCTTATAAATGGGATGGGCGCATCATTTCTGGTGACCCAATGAAGATCTGTCACATTGGCAGCCCTTGAGGCTCCAAACAGAACTGGTAACACCAATACTAACATACCCAATAGGGTAAATAACTTACGCAAATATCTCACTCCAATCTATGTTGCACTGGATAGTTTTCCTTTAGACAGTACCTTAATTATACCACATTTACCCACTCCATACATGAAAAATCAGTGAAAATTATTCTATTTTGCAATACTATCTAACATCAGCGTTATCATATGCTTGTGTATCTATAAAAAAATAGGCTCTATAATAAATGTTGGGGCTACTCATATAAGAGTAGTCGCCAACATTC
>CAUUJQ010000106.1:0-4877 GCA_963545445.1 uncultured Veillonella sp.
TTTGCATGACAGCAATAGTAATCTCTTTAGACACACCTCTATATTTGCTTTCAAGAGCTACTGAATCTTCTTCATCAATATCAAGGTTTTCGATAGCTGGTACCACACCTACTACCTTTTTGCCAGTCTTTTGTTCAATGAAATCTAAGGCAGGTTGCAATAAAGTCACGTCACCACGGAATTTATTGATAATAATCCCTTTCACCAAGTCTCTTTCATCAGGCTCCAGTAACTCTAATGTACCCACAACAGAGGCGATGGCACCGCCACGATCGATATCGGCAATCAGCATGACAGGGGCATTGGCCAATTTTGCTACACGCATGTTTACAATATCATTAGCTTTCAAATTGACTTCCGCTGGACTGCCCGCACCTTCAATGACAATCATGTCAAAATTATCATCTAAATATTGTAAACTCTCTTTGACTTTATCTAAGGCAGTTAAGGAATATTTTGTGTGGTATTCTCTAGCGCTATAGACTCCTACAGGTTTACCCATCAACACCACTTGTGACGATTGATTTCCCGTAGGTTTTAATAGAACAGGATTCATCTGTACAATTGGTTCTAATCCAGCAGCTTCTGCTTGCGCTACTTGGGCACGGCCAATTTCATCCCCCGCTTTTGTGACATAGGAATTTAATGCCATATTTTGGGCTTTGAAAGGCACTGTTTTGTATCCTTTATTATGTAGAATACGACACATTGCTGTAGCTAAAATACTTTTACCTACATTAGAACTAGTTCCTTGAAACATAATTTTTTTAGCCATAGTGCTTAACCTCCAATGCTTTTACATCTATTGTCATACCGCTAATTGTCATGTACGCTTCCTCTGCTTCTGCAGCCACTAAGCGATTGACACGGCCCATGATATCTCTAAATATACGAGCCAATTTATTTTCTGGCACAATGCCTAATCCAATCTCATTAGTTACAAAAATAACTGTTTTTTCCTGGTCCCCTTCGTAGGATCGAATTTCATCTAGGACAGCTTGTACTTCTGAAAGTATAGCTCTCTCCCGTTCATTGATATCCTCTTGAGACCTGAATTCCCCCTCTTGCAATAATAAATTGGTGGTCCACATAGTCAAACAATCTACCAGAATGACGGAACATTCTGTGAGTACTGTATGAATGTGTTCACTGAGAGTATGGGGAATTTCATAATTATTCCATATGGCTTTACGTCGTTCTTGGTGTAGATGAATGCGATGCTTCATCTCTTCATCATAGGCTTGCCCTGTGGCAATATATCCTTTTTGTCCCGCTTTTGAAAGTGCTAGTGTTTCTGCAAATTCACTTTTACCACTGCGGGCACCACCTGTACAAAATATAATACGATTTTTCATAATATCCCTATACAAAGTTGCCCTTTATCAGTTATTATATGTACTATACGTTCATTATAAAGGAGACAACTATGGAATTATTAAACTTAGACATCCAATTAATGGCAACCTTATGGGAACATACCTATCGTGCAGCCATCAAGGATCAAAATGGAAATTATGTAGCCTCTGTGCGCATCATTGTGAATGTACCACTTTCACCTGATCGTTTGCCACCAAATGCACCAAAAGCAGAGCCACAATTATTTGTATTAGTGGAGGATGCTGTGATGGATTCAGGTGATATCATTCAATTCGAAACATTGCTGTCCGTACACATTCGTGAAAAATTCAAAAATGAAATCGATCAAATCTATTTCTTCTATCCAAGTCCAGAAGATGTGTTGAGCAAAACTGTGGACGTTCAAGAAGTGCAACATTAATCACTATGACTACATACATAGTATTATAGCACATCCAAAGGCATTTGATACAAAGAAATGTAACTACAAAAAGGAGGTACCCCTATGGAGTACCTCTTTTTTGATACACTTCTTATTGTACTTCGTCTTCTACACGAGCTAAGATAAATAACAAGTCAGACAAACGATTCAAATAGCGAAGGTTTGACATATGAACGTCTTCCGTTTCACCTAATTTCCAAAGATCTCGTTCTGCACGGCGGACGATGGTACGAGCTAAATGCAAGAAACTAGATGTTTTGCTGTCACCAGGTAAAATAAATTTAGATAATGGTTCTAATTGTTCATCAAATTTGTCGATGATGTGTTCCAAGTTGACAACATGTTCTTCTGTAATGGTTGCTTCTTGACCTAAACTAGAAATATCTGCCATGATCATCCACAACTCTTTTTCCAGTTGTAACAATGTGTCTTGTACAGCTTTTTTGTTTGAGTACGCACGGGCTACTCCTAGGAAAGCTTGTGCTTCATCAATCGTTCCATACGTACAAACACGTTGTGATGCTTTGCTTACACGTTCTCCCGTATATAAACCAGTAGAACCTGCATCGCCTGTTTTCGTGTACACTTTTGCCATAGTATACCTCCTTAACAATTAGGAAACCTTATGATTTCTGTAACATAAATGTGCATAGCACCCTTTATAAGCGACTCGCTATCTCACGCAATCGTTGAATACGGCTTTCAGTAGACGGATGCGTACTAAATAACTGAGTCATAGTGGAAGAAATTCCACTTAAAGGATTAATGATAAACATGTGTGCTGTAGATGATACTCGGCTTTCACTCTGACCAGGCAGCACACCGAATTTAGCATAATGCTCAATTTTGGCTAACGCAGAGGCTAAGGACAATGGTTTGCCACTCATTATAGCGCCTTCCTCATCTGCTAAGTATTCACGAGAACGTGAAATGGCCATTTGAATTAAGCTTGCTGCTAAGGGAGCTAAAATAATAGTGCCGATTAAGGCGATAGGATTGGAATGTTCCTCATCGTCACGGCCACCAAAAATAGCTGCCCATTGTAACATATTCGCCACCATTGCAATAAATCCTGCCATGCTAGCTGCAATTGTACTAATTAATGTATCTCTATGTTTTACATGAGATAACTCATGAGCCAAGACACCTTCAATTTCATCATCTGTCAATAGATTCATAATCCCTGTTGTTACCGCTACTGCTGCATGTTCTGGATCGCGCCCTGTAGCAAATGCATTAGGTACCTCAGATTCAATAATATATACCTTCGGCATCGGTAAGCCAGCATTATGAACTAATTTTTTTACAACTCGAAAGATGTTTGGGTTATTTTGTTCTGTAATTTCTTTGGCATCATAGGCACGTAATACCATAGAGGCACTATTCCAATAGGTGTAAAAGTTGATACCCAATGAAATGATAAACATCAGTATCATTCCAGAGTGACCAGCTACGGCTTGCCCTATGACCATCAGTAATCCAGAAAGTAGAGCCAGCAAGGCTGCTGTTTTTATATTGTTCATGTATTCCTCCTACTTAGATATTTTTTAGAATATATATCCTTAATTATATCATATAAAGTTTAAAAGAATCATGAAGTTTTCTATTCATATTTAATTTTCACAACTTTTGCCCCTTCACGGTCTGCATGGAGTACGAAACGACGGCAATCAATGTCGTGTTCCATAAAAACAGAACTCATAGCATCTGCCACGGTCACTGCATGCTCTGGAGAACAATAGGCAATTAAGGTAGACCCGGATCCACTGATGGTAGACCCGTAAGCACCATGATCTTTAGCTGCTGTAAATACATCATCACAGTACGGTATCAATGTTTTACGATAGGGCACGTGTAGATAATCCTGTAACGCAACAGACAAATTATCCATGCGATTTTGTATCATGGATCCTACGAATAAAGTAGCGAATCCAACATTAGCAACAGCTTCTTTATAACTTAATTCTGTCGGTAGGACACTTCGTGCATAAGATGTTTCTACAATGACTTCCGGCACCACTACAGCAAAGGTTAAATTGCTAGGTACATCGATGTGAGAATGAAATACTGTATCATGACCGCCTACGGCACAAACTAAATTACCCATAATGGCAGGTGCCACGTTATCTGGATGACCTTCCATATCGTTGGCAATAAGTAAGAGTTGGTCCTTGTTTAAGGGTTCTTTTAAATAAGCATTGGCTAATAATAGCCCTCCTACTATAGCCGTAGAGCTACTGCCCAATCCCCTAGATGGGGGAATTTGTGTATTGGAATGGATACGACCATAGACTGGTGTCGCATTGACTTCTTGAAACACTCGCTCCATAGCAATACCCACGAGGTTTTGGCTATGGTCTTCTTGTTCTAATAAGTCTGCTCCAAATCCCTCAAAGGTATAAGTATTACAACTAGCCTCTTCGTTAGGCTCAAAAGTAAACAAATTATATAAATTAAGTGCTACTCCTAGACAATCAAATCCGGGCCCACAATTGGCACTGGTAGCCGGTACTTGTACCGTAATAGATTTCATGAAAACTCCTTTATTCAACCATGATGCGGATGACACTACCCACTTCTCTAACGACACGTAAATGGTTGAAAGAATCGATTAAATTTTGAATATATGCATGAGGACATTTTGAAGTAATGATAGCTAATGTAGCCGTATCATTATCTGCTTTACGTTGGATAACAGAATGCGCTGAAATACGTTGTTCCGCAAGCTTTGTGGCAACTTTCGCCAACACACCTGTAGAGTTATCCACAGTCATGCGAATGTAGTAGGCCGACTCAATTTTGCTAGAGCTGTACATTGTTTTTTGCGGGTAATAGAATTGTTTCATTTCCCCTGTCTTACCTTGGGCTACATTGCGAGCTACTTCCATAATATCGCTGACGATAGAACTACCAGTTGGCAAACTGCCTGCACCACGACCATAGAACATGGCCTCATCAAAACCATTACCTCGCAAGAACACAGCATTAAAAGAACCGCGCACTGATGCCAATGGATGTGTATTCGCAATAAATGCAGGGTGTACATTTAAAGACAAGCCTTTTTTCGTTTCTCTAGCAA
>CAUUJQ010000107.1:0-4865 GCA_963545445.1 uncultured Veillonella sp.
TAAATACTGTTTCATAGAGGTATCCTTTCTATGAGAATATAATCTATCATGAATATGTTGTACTTAGATACATTAGGCATAATAGAAGAATTAGATTTTCTTTTGTGAAAAGAATTAGTATTTGCTTTATGACATATATGATTTTTACCACATGTTTAATTATAACATTATCAATAGGAATATCTCAAATAGTATAGAAAATAAAAGGCCCCTATTAGCTACTTAATAAGCCTAACTTTGTTCCTAGGAGTGGGTAGGAGTGACTCCAGCTACATACAAAGTCCCACTCCTCATGGTATAATACATACACACAAGGAGGGCCTATGACGATACAAGATAGGATTATTGCCTACTGGAAAGGGCGTAGTGCTGAGTTTGGTGCACTGCGTAAAAAGGAATTAACTTCAGATTTGGCGCCGCGATGGTTGCGGGAGATTACTCCCCATATTAAGGATACACACCAACGGATTTTAGATTTGGGAACGGGTACAGGCTTTTTTGCTTTTTTGCTAGTCCAGCAGGGGTATTCGGTGACCGGCATTGATCTGACGGAAGACATGATTGCGGTGGCGAAGGAGCAAGCTTTGGAGCTAGAAGATTCTCTGCGTGGGTCGGTAGACTTTCACTGTATGGATGCGATGCAATTAGAGTTTCCAGATGAGTCCTTTGATGTGATTCTGGCTCGGAATCTAACCTGGACCTTGCCAGATGTGGAAGCGGCCTATAAGGAATGGTACCGGGTACTAGCGCCGAAAGGTGTGCTCATTAACATTGATGGTGATTATGGGGTGGAACTGAAAGTGCCCGTTGTGGCACAGCATCACATTCACGAAGGGGTATCTACGGATACGATGGAGGAATGTATTGCCATCACCGATGCCCTGTCGATAAGTCGCATGGATCGCCCTCATTGGGATGCGCATATGATTGGTAAAATAGGCTTTTCCAGAGTGTATATAGATATGTCGGTGAGCAACCGCATTTATGATAAAGAAGATGAATTATACAATCCAGTGCCACTCTTTTCCATTGTGGCGAGGAAATAAGGAGCAACTATGCAAACATTTGAGACTTTCAAGGTAACAGAAAAAAATAAATTCTCTATGGCGTCGGCCCTAGCGATGACTGATTTTACAAAGTGTTTTGAATCAGTTCTATTTCTATTTGGCCAAGCGGGTGTAGGTAAAACGCATTTGTTGAAAGCCATGGAACAAGAGGCTGTGAAAGGAAATCCTAATCTTCGCGTTCGCTATGTGACGGGTGCGCAGTTTATGAAAGAATATAACGACAGCGTGACCTATGGTGAAGTAGCAGATTACATGGAAGAATACTGCAAATTGCACTTGCTCTTAGTGGACGATGTACAGGACATCGTGTATAGCGATGATGAAGGGGCAAAGAAAATGTTTATGCGCCTCGTGACAGGAATGAAAGCAAAAGCTCGTCGTATGGCGGTGACTTTTGATGATACCTTTGACTCCGAAGATCGTTCTAATGAATTACAGAATGAATTGACTGATGGAGTGGTGGCTTTCATCGAATAAAAAACGAATAGAAAGAACCCATACACTCTATTACAAAGCGATATACCCTATGAAAAGAGCCGGATTTTAATGTATAGAAATGGCGGGAAATATCTGTTATACTTGAGAAGAAGAGTATTCTATTGAGCGAGTGCTCAGGAGAGGAGAAAAGTATAATGGCTATTTCAGAAGAAGTACGACAACGATTTGCGGGAGAGTTTGACAAGTTTCAAGCAGGTATTGAAGGTTTCTTTAAGAAGGAAATCGCCCCTAAGGATTTCAAAGGAATTGGTGGTGGATTCGGCAGTTATGCAGAACGCGGTTTTGAAAGTGCAATGTTGCGTTTGCGTTTTTTTGGATCTCGCATTCTTCCTTACCAAATGAAATTCTTAGTGAATGCAGTGAAAAAATACAATTTACAATATGTGCATTTCACTACAGGTCAATGTATTCAGTTCCATCAATTACAAGGGGAACAGATTCTAGAATTATATAAAGAATGTTTCGAACATGATATTTACAACCGTGGTACAGGTGGAGATAACTTTCGTAATGTAACGGCCAGCCCATTGCATGGCGTGCATCCTGCAGAGCCATTTGCGGTGACTCCGTACTTGCAGGCTGTCAGTGAATATGCAGTGTCCTTAATCGGTACATTAGCATTACCACGGAAATATAAAATTGGCTTCTCTGTGGTAGATAATGAGGGCCATGCGAACTATAAAGATTTAGGATTCTTGGCAAAAGAAAACGGCACTTTTGATGTCTACGCTGGTGGTGGCATCGGCGGTGGATCTGCCTTCGGTGTCCTAGTCGATGAAAATGTGGATCCTGCAGAGGTGTTACACCATGTGGAAGGGATGTTACATTTATATCACGAATTAGGTGATTTTAAATCTCGTGGGAAAGCTCGTTCTCGTTTCATCGCTCAACGATTGGGTGAAGAGGAGTTCCGCAAAGCCTACCACGAATATTTGGAAAAATCTAAATCAGCTCATGACTTAACATTGTCTGTGGCTCCTTATGAGGTGAAAAAAGTAGGTACTACAACGCCTGCTACACCATTGGCAGAGCCACAAAAGCAAAAAGGCTTGTACTACATCCAATACAAACCGTTGGTAGGTACGCCACCAATCGACGTATTCGTAACATTATTTGATTACGTAAGCGGCTTAGAAGAAGCAGAAATCCGTATTTGCGGTGATGAATCAGTATACATCGTGAATTTAACAGGAGAAGAAGCAGATGCCGTTGCGGCTATTATCGCAGATACGCATGCGAAAAATGATTTTGAACATACTGTATCTTGCGTAGGTGCTACAATTTGTCAAATCGGGTTCCAAGATTCTTCTGGATTGGTAAAAGTGGTTAAGGATACCTTAGAAGCTGAAGGTTTGTCTACAGACCGCTTACCACAATTGCATGTGTCTGGTTGTCCATCTTCTTGTGGTACACATCAAGTGGGTACCCTTGGGTTCCATGGATTTAATAAAGTGGTAGATAAACAACCTCAACCAGCTTTCAAAGTGTTCATCAACGGTAATGGCACGTTGGAAGGTCCTCGTATGTCTGACGAAGTAGGGGTGTTAACGGTAGCAGATATTCCTAATTTCTTTATCGATCTTGTGAAAGCATTAGACGCAGCAGGACAAGATTTCGATACATGGATACAACAAGATCCAACCGCATTCCAAACTGTGATTGCTAAGTATCTATAACATATATAACGTTCTTACTGCAGTAGGTGTACTGCGGTAGGAACGTTTTGTTCTTTCATCACCATTGCCAATAGATAATACTCACTAGGAGTGTATGATTAGGAGTGCCTGCTTACCAAACATGGCTTGGTGATTGTATTGAAGAATTATGATAGATACTGTATAATGAAATAGATATCTCAAGAATGAGAATGGAAACGGCATGTCTTTTAGGCGAGCACGTTTTGTTCATACAGTGGTATATATAGGAGAGTCAAATGAAAAAAAGTACACTAGCGTTAGTCGGTGCCATGGCGTTTGCAACAACCTTTGCAGTAGCGCCACAAGCACATGCTGAAATCAATGAATATTCGAATTTGAATGATAAAACTGTAGTGGTGCGCCAACCAGGTCAATCCATGGTGTTATCCATGCGTGAAGTGGCGGGCATCTTTGTAGGTCGCTATGTGAAAGCAGCGGTGAGCTCCATTACGTTGGATCCATCCAAAGGGAATTACCAATATGTAGTGGTAGGGTACACGCCGAAACAAAAAATCACCATCGATGTAGACGTCATCACTGGTAAAGTGGTGCGTGAATTCCGTTCTAGTAAAGCGAAGGACGTGGCATCCAAGGTGTTCAATCCATTGAAAGTAATTGCCCCTAAACAAGCAGAAATGGCAGCTCGTGCGTTAGTGGGAGAAGGTTCCATTACGAGAGGATGGGAAATTAAAGCAGAGAATAATGAAGTGATGTACATTGTTCGTACGCAAGCAACAGATGAAAAGGAATATAGTGTAAAAGTAGATGCTGTCACAGGTAAAGCTCTTGAAAAAGGGGAACCCATTGACTGGGCTAAAATAAAAGCGGATCGTTTGCGCAATGATGGCGTAGGGAAACCGTTCACATTACAAGAAGAACCACAAGATGACGAATCCGAGCCTACGAAAACACTAAAATAGGTGAAGTATGACATATAACAATATTATATTCAATATCGAAGGTAATGTGGCGACTATTACTTTCAATCGTCCAGAAGTACAAAATGGCTTTAATGTGCCTATGTGCCAAGAAATTCTAGATGCCATCCAAGTAGTGGCGGATACAGATGAGGCGCGTGTGTTGGTGTTTAAAGCGGAGGGAAAAGTCTTTTCTGTGGGCGGTGACCTGACAGAGATGAAACGAGCTGTAGAGGAAGACGACACAGAGTCCTTGTTTGAAATTACCCATTTGGTGATGCAAATTTCCATAGCCATGAAACATTTGCCAAAACCTGTGGTGATGTGCACCGATGGTGCCGTAGCAGGGGCCGCTTTCAATATGGTGCTGGCAGCGGATATGTGCGTGGCATCCACGAATAGCCGGTTTATTCAAGCCTTTGTCAATGTGGGCTTGGCGCCTGATGCAGGTGGCATGTACTTGCTAAGCCGTGCGGTAGGTATCAATCGTGCTATGCAATTGGCTATGACTGGCGAGGCAGTAACGGCGGAAAAAGGTAAGGAATATGGCTTTGTCTATAAAGTGTGTGAACCAGAAATCCTGGAGCGCACAACGAATCGTTTGGTGCAACGCTTGGCGAAAGGACCAGTTAATTCCTTCCGTGCTATGAAGCAAATGATGTGGGCAAGTTTCTTTACGAACTTCG
>CAUUJQ010000108.1:0-4845 GCA_963545445.1 uncultured Veillonella sp.
AAAAGTACCAAATGGATTTAGAGTGCCATATCGAGTGCTGGGTATACAGATGAGCGTAGCATTATAAAAATCTGAATATGTAAAATTTTAAACACAGAATCCGCCTATAGAACTTTCAAAGGGTCTATAGGTTTTTCTATTTGCATTTTCTTGTAAAATACATTGAAAGTACGATATAATATATTGATATGTATAAGTATAATTTTTTGTTCAATTATACATCTTCAGACTTTCAATCTGTTTTGATGTATCAATTTGATGGTAGGAGATAATATGGACAAAGTATATGCAGTAGCTATGAGCGGTGGCGTAGATAGTTCTTTAACCGCTTCAATGTTATTAGAACAAGGGTATAAAGTATTTGGTATTACCTTGCGTTTGTGGGTAAGCGACACAGATGAAGACGAAATTCCCCAAGCTGTGGTGGATGCGAAGAAGATATGCGATTTTCTTGGTATTGAACATCATGTGGTGGATGCGAAAGATATTTTCAAAGACAATGTGGTAGATTATTTCATTACGGAATATTCCAATGGTCGTACACCGAACCCATGCGTGTTCTGTAATCGCAATATTAAATTCGATTTGTTATTACAACGTGCCTTATCCTTAGGGGCTACACACATGGTGACAGGTCATTATGCGCAGGTTATGTACAATGAGGCAGCACAGCGCTATGAATTACATAAAGGTGACGATCCAACGAAGGATCAAAGTTATGTATTGTACACGTTAACCCAAGATATTTTAAAACATTTAGTCTTTCCTTTGGGGAATCAACCAAAAACGAAAACTCGTGAAATGGCACATGAAAAAGAATTGCCTGTATGGGATAAACCAGATAGCTTAGATATCTGTTTCTTGCCAAATCACAATTACCAAGGGTTCATTGAAAAAACATCGAAAACGAAACCTGAATCGGGACGTATTGTCCATGAAAATGGGGAAGTGTTAGGTACGCATAATGGATTATACAATTATACAATTGGACAACGTAAGGGCTTGGGCATTGCGTATGCATACCCGCTGTATGTTGTGAAATTAGATGGCGAAACGAATGAGGTTATCGTAGGTCCTAATGAAAGCTTATTCTCTCGCACGATGTTGTGTAAAAGCTATAACTTCCTCGACGGAGTTGTACCCACATCATTGCAAGCGGAAGGTAAGATTCGCTATGCCGCGAAACCATCACCATGTACTGTTACTTTCACAGAGGACGGTACTATGAAAGTTGAATTTAAAGAACCACAACGCGCCATTACACCGGGGCAATCCGTCGTATTCTACGAAGGAAGTCGTGTTCTCGGTGGTGGTGTAATAGATATTGTTTGTTAGAAAGGAACGTTATGAGTACATCACACATTCGTAATTTCTGTATCATTGCTCATATTGACCATGGTAAGTCTACGCTAGCGGATCGTTTAATTGAAGAAACTGGCTCTTTGACGAAACGAGAAATGCAAGCACAAGTCTTGGACTCTATGGACTTAGAACGGGAACGGGGCATTACGATTAAAGCCCAATCTGTTCGTTTATTGCACACTGCAAAAGATGGACAAGAATATACGTTAAATTTAATCGACACACCAGGTCATGTGGACTTCAGCTATGAAGTATCCCGTTCCTTGGCAGCTTGCGAAGGGGCATTGTTGGTGGTCGATGCTGCACAAGGTGTAGAGGCGCAAACTTTGGCCAATGTGTATTTAGCCTTGGAACATGATTTGGAAATTATTCCTGTCATTAATAAAATTGACTTACCAAGTGCGGATCCTGAACGTGTAAAACGTGAAATCGAAGATGTAATCGGCTTAGATGCATCTGATGCTATTTTGGCGAGCGCCAAGTCTGGTATTGGTATCCAAGATATTTTGGAAGCCATTGTAGAGAAGATTCCTGCGCCACCGGATTATTCTGACAAACCGGCTAGAGCCTTAATTTTCGACTCTCGCTTTGACTCCTATAAAGGTGCCATTGCTTACGTGCGTGTACAAGAAGGTTCTTTGAAAGTAAAAGATACGATACGTATGATGCATAGTTCCAAGGATTTTGAGGTCACTGAATTAGGTGTATTTACACCGCATCTCTTACCAGTGCAGGAATTACCATGTGGATCTGTAGGCTGTGTGGCGGCAAGTATTAAAAATGTTCGTGACTGTCGTGTAGGCGATACGATCACAAAAGCAGATAATCCAGCAGAAGAACCATTACCAGGGTACCGTAAAGCCGTATCCATGGTATATTGTGGTCTTTACCCAACAGATTCTAAAGATTATGAAAACTTGCGTGATGCCTTAGAAAAACTGAACCTAAACGATGCAGCCTTAGAATACGAAGCAGAAACATCCTTGGCACTAGGATTTGGATTCCGTTGTGGTTTCCTTGGCTTGTTACACATGGATGTCATCCAAGAACGACTGGAACGGGAGTATAATCTATCCTTGATTACAACGGCTCCAAGTGTAAACTATAAGGTATATAAAACTAACGGGGAAGTCATCGAAGTGGACAACCCTGCTAAATTACCGCCACCAACTGAAATTGACTATGTAGAAGAGCCATATGTAAAGGCTACCACTATCGTCCCTAAGGATTATGTAGGGGCCATTATGGAACTTTCACAGGACAAACGCGGGGAATACATCAGCATGGAATACATTGATGAAAGTCGCGTATCCATCGTATACCACTTGCCACTAGGGGAAATCATTTACGATTATTTTGATAAATTGAAATCTGCTACGAAAGGCTACGCATCCTTGGACTACGAATTGATTGGATACCAACAATCTCCAATGGTGAAAATGGATATCTTGTTAAATGGGGACCCTGTAGATGCCTTGAGTATTATCGTTCACAAAGATCGCGCTCAATTGCGTGGCCGTGCCCTCGCTGAGAAATTGAAAGAATTGATTCCTCGTCAAAACTTTGAAATTCCAATCCAAGCGGCAGTAGGCACAAAAATTGTAGCTCGCGAAACGGTAAAAGCATGGCGGAAAGACGTATTGGCAAAATGTTACGGTGGTGATATTTCTCGTAAACGTAAATTGCTAGAAAAACAAAAAGAAGGTAAAAAACGTATGAAAGCCGTAGGGTCTGTAGAGATTCCACAAGAGGCGTTCATGGCGATTTTGAAAGTAGAAAACTAATGAATACAACTCGTATTCCTGTAGGCGAACAGGGGATGTACATTCACGTCCCTTTTTGCCGACAGAAGTGTACCTATTGTGATTTTCCATCCTATCAGGGATTAGAAGATTATTTCGATGTGTATGCTTATGCGTTGCGACAAGAAATAGAGTCTGCTACATCCTTGTTGGGCAAAGAATCCTTCGATACGATTTACTTCGGTGGTGGTACACCTACGATGTTGTCCATTAAGGAATTGAGTCGTATATTGGAGACAGTTTACAAACATTATACGATCAACAGCGATGTAGAAATTACCATTGAAGCAAATCCAGGTGAAGTGGATGCACACTATTTGCGACACTTATATGAGTTGGGTATTAACCGCATCAGCTTTGGTGTGCAAACGTTCCGTGATGACCATTTGCGTGTGTTGCATCGAACCCATACTGCCAAGATGGCACAGCAAGCAGTGCTAGATGCTTATGAGGTAGGCTTCCGCAATATTAGCATTGATCAAATCTATGGATTACCACACCAAACACTAGAGGATATTTCTTATAATCTTGATGTTATTCAGTCTTTGCCCATAAATCATATCTCTATATATGGTTTACAAGTGGAACCTAGTACCTTATTACATCGCCAGGTGATGGACCATTCGGTGACATTACCGTCAGAAGATATATGCGAACAGATGTACGACTACCTTATAGAAGGCCTAGAGAAACAGATGTTCGATAGATATGAAATTGCTAGTTTTGGTAAAGATGGCGCTTTCAGTCGTCATAATATCAAATACTGGCATGGTGCCGATTACATCGGATTTGGTGCCGGTGCCCATTCCTTCGTGAAGAATCGGCGCTTTCAGAATACCCCTTACGTAGTGCCTTACATCCATCATATTGAAATGGTTGAAAGTCCATGTATAGAGGAAGAAATCATCACCAGCCCTCGTGACTATGAAGATTTTTGTTTTCTTGCGTTACGCACGAAGTGGGGATTAGTACCTAGTTTGTTTGAAAGTCGATTTAAGTTAGACTTTCACAATATATATGGATCTGTTATTGCAGATCTAATGCGTAAACAATTGCTTGTTTATGAAGATGATGCATATCGTCTCACTAAGGAAGGGGCCAAGCATGGGAATTATGTGTTTAGTCAGTTCCTTACGTCCTAAGTAGGAATGTACGCCCATACAGTTACATTAGGAGAGTTTTATGAAAACAGCAGTGATTTTACATGCCTTATTCAGTGAGTTCACGTACGAACAAATGGAGGCAATTTTTAGCCTAGCAAAAGAACATAATGGAAAGTTCCGTATCGTTCCAACAGGCATTCAAATTTATGATATTACAAAAGAACAAAAAGAATCTATCTTGGAACACTTACCAGATGGAGTTGTGCAAGTACAACATAAATCGGTGAACTCCATCGTGGCATGCCGAGGTACAGATGGATGTAGTCATGCCTTTATGGAAACTATTCCTATGGCTACCATGGTGGATGAAAAACATTACGGCAAGGATATGCCGAACAAAATTCGCATCGGTATCAGTGGTTGCCCACGATGCTGTGCAGAGTCTATGATTAAAGACATTGGCTTAGTGGGAAAACCAAATGGATTTACCTTAGTAGCAGGTGGCACAAGCGGAGCTTTGCCTAGAAAAGCAATTACCTTGCTAGAAGGATTATCCCCAGAAGAAGCAGAAGTGAAGA
>CAUUJQ010000109.1:0-4801 GCA_963545445.1 uncultured Veillonella sp.
CGCCGCCGCGGTCACACGAATCATCATAGGTTTTTCAGACGTAGCGATGATATGGGCTATTTCATTTAAATTGTCACGACTCACATAGATCAATGTTTTTTCTTGTTCCATATGGAATCGATTTAAAATCAAGCGATTCGTATCTTTCAAGAAACTCGTTAAGGCTGCCATGCCTTCCACTTCGCCTAAGCCTGGGCGTATGACTGCCTGTGAAAGTATTTCCCCATTCCGAAAGACCACATTGCCTTCCCGCACATGGTTAATACCTTCCTCTAGTTCCTTCGTAGTGATTTGTAAATCTTGCACATGACTTTCAAGACCTGCTCGCACTTGTTCTAAGCGACCTACCTCAGCGTTGGAAGCTGCCAATTTATGGTCCGCCTCTGCATAGGCATCTTGAATGGACACCAATTGATCGCCCATCGATGCCAAGGCTTGACGAGTTTCCTCTAGTTCACTTTCTGTAGCCTGTACATCTTGTTGTACATGTTGCAATTGTTTTGTTTTCTTCGTTAACTCTTCATTACTTTGTTGTAATGCTTTCGTCTTTACCTCGATGTCTGCTGATAGCTGTGCCATTTCGGCTTTCAACTGATCCATCCCAAATAGAGCCGTTCGTACATTGTTCGAGGCAATACTCAAAATACCTAAGGTAAAGGCAGAAATGAGTATCCCCGTCACGATAGTTACAATAATCGATGTATGTTTCGGCCGCAAGCCAAATAATGACATGCGTCGCTTCCCTACTTTGGTACCAATTTTGTCTCCTAAGAATGCGATCAACCCGCCCATAATCGCTATTACTAGGAGTATACGCAATCCTACTAACATGGTCCTATACTCTCCTATTTATTTGGATACTCTCCAGTTTAAATATAAACCAGCTACAACGCCTAATAGATTAGGAATCCACGCCGCCAATAATGGTGGCATGGCGCCCCCTTTACCAAGGGCTCCTGACAATGTCATCACACCATAATAAATGAAGATAACAAGTACGGAAATCCCGAATCCAATAGAGGAACTAGACCGTTGTTTTTGTAATCCCAACGGAGCTCCTACTAAGGCAAAAATAAAGCTTGCAATAGGAATGGTAAACCGTTGATACATTTCCATTTGCCATTCAGTAATCTTCCCATCCGTCACTTCCATCGCCTTGATATGTTGACGAATTTCTTTGATAGTCATCTCTTCTGGCTTTTGTTCTAAATGTTTTAATTTTTCAGGCTCTTGTGCAATGGGCAATACTTGCTCTTCGAACTTCAAAGTTCGATCAATGCCTTCACCAGAGGCATTGATATCATAGATAGCGCCGTCATGCATAATCCAATATTGTCCATTCCAATGGGCTGTTTTAGCCCGCTCAATTTGTGTCACTTCTCCATTGGTAAATTGTTGTACTGTAATATCTGACAACAATTTTGTAGACCCATCATATTTACCCGCATACATTAAGGTATTAATCTTTTGGTCTTCCACATTTTTCAACACGATGTGTTCTTGCGTTTGTGGCGTAGCTTGTTTAATAATTTCTTCACGAATGATCGTTTGGTACGCATGGTTTGCCTGTGGCACTACGTATTCATTGAAAGCAATGGAAAAAACAGAAATCAAGAATGCCATCACGTACACTGGTGTAGCCAGGCGCAAAAAGTTTTGTCCCCCTGCGCGCATAACAATGATTTCACTGGTACCACTCAGTCGTCCAAAAGTCATCAAGGATCCCAACAGAACGGACATGGGAAATGTTAAAATTACAATATTTGGCAATGCCAGCAAAAAGGCACGCGTCACTGACCAGATGCTAGCCCCATATTCTGTAATGTATTGGGCAATTCGAAATAATGTGCCCGTCCCCACAAAAATACTTGTAAATGCAAAGATACCAAATAGGAAGGGGCCTATGAAAGCTTTCAATATATATTTATCTAAAATTCTCATATCCACTCCTACATCCGGAAATCATCACCTAAATAAAATTTACGAGCAATCTCACTCGTGGCTACCTCATCGGCAGTGCCTTCTAACAAGATGGTACCGCTATTCAATATATATGCTTTATCCACAATTCCCAAGGTTTCACGCACATTGTGGTCCGTAATCAATACACCAATTCCTCTGTCTTTTAAATGACGAATGATGGATTGAATATCAGCTACAGCAATAGGGTCCACCCCTGCAAAGGGTTCATCTAGCAAGATGAATTTAGGGTTTAAGGCGATAGCCCTAGCAATTTCCACACGGCGTCGTTCCCCACCAGACAGCTGAATGCCCAACCGATCCCGTACATGAGTAATGTGAAACTCTTCTAGGAGGGACTCCATCGTCGCCTGTTGTTCCGCCTTCGATAGATTTGTCGTTTCTAGCATAGCAAGGATATTATCTTCCACCGTCAAATTACGAAAGATGGACGCTTCCTGCGGTAAATATCCGATACCATGGGCCGATCGTTTATACATAGGCATATGGGTAATATCTGTATCTCCAATATAGATACTCCCTGCACTCGGTTTTTCTACGCCTACAATCATATAAAATGTTGTGGTTTTACCAGCACCATTAGGCCCCAATAAACCGACAATCTCCCCTTCTTCTACACGAACACTGACACGGTCCACCACATTTCGTGACTTATACGTTTTTACTAAATCCTTTGTCTGAATATACATAGATGCTCCTTACTTTGGAGTAATGATTAATGTGCTACGTCCTCCAAGAGTTTCCGCACTATTATCACTGAGTTCAATTTTTAATTCTGGTGCTTCTAGCACATTGCCATTTTGCACAGCTCGTGCATGGCCTTTCAAATAGGCTACCCCATCATTTTGATTTGGCGTTTGGCGATACGTAGCTTGGTCAGCCGTAGCATTCACATTGCGACTTGCACTAGACAATGTCACATTACCAGTAGCAGTGGCCGAAATTTCATTGGTGAAAGCCGTAATATGGTTCCCTGTGAGTACGCTGTCAGATACTACCAATTGTCCATTTCCAGTAATTTCACCATATCCTGTATCCGTATTGTACGTCACTTGATCACCATATAATTGGCGGTCATCTTTTTGTAAGTGTACATTGCCAGTAGCCGTCAATTGATGGTTTTGTACCACATGCACTTCACTAGCTGCCATGGACATGTTCGCCCCCATCATGCTTACGCCACCAGTTAAAAAGCCTTCTTCTGTTTTTGTATTGTACCAACCAGAAGCACCTGTCATTGTTTTGTCATCTTTTGTAATGACTACACTACCTGTCGCTTCTGCACGGCCAGTGGCTCCATCATAAGCCAATTGGTCCGCTGTTATCATGATACTACCTGCTCCACCTAGGTTACTATCCGTAGGCGCTGCCCATACGGGAATCATCATTGCACCGCCCACAAGAGCAGCTGCGAGTATATGTTGTACTTTCATCCGTTTCCTTCCTACTTGCGCATTAATTTAGCATGACCTTTTGCGATTACTTTTTGCAACACTACATCACCCTCCAAGGCATCACCTTCTATAGATGACTCGTTATCTGTGTAGATAAATTTCGAGGTAGATGTGAATTTTCGGTCTTTACTTGTATATTCCAATCCATCTGTACGAAGGCTAGTACCTCTATTCGAAGTAGCCTCTATGCCACCAGATAAAGAAATCGTACCATGGTCACTGGATACAATCCCATGAGGAGCTTTCACCGTCAATACAGAGCCGTCTTTGTGGAATGTACCAGTTACCTGTTCAAGAGTAATGACTTTAGTCGTTTGGTCTACACTAATTTTCTCAGCTTTTACAGACCATATTAATTGACCATTTTTTTCCTCTTTCAGTTCCGTTCCATTAAAACTAATGGAATTGCCCGTAGGACCTGTTGTGCCCACCTCTACATCACCATAGAGAAAATAGCCCAATCCCACTAGGATGACAAGGGCTCCTAGAATAGAGGCAAGTACTGTTTTATTGTTCTTCATGCACTGCCTCCCGCACTTGTAGTTTCCGTTCAATATCTTGAATGTCTTCTAATTTAGTATTCCATCGATGTTGGAACCATAACCATTCATCTGGATGTTCCTTGATGAAAGCTTCTGTAACCTGCACCGTTTCCTCTGTGAGGCGGAACATATCTTTTTCCACATCTCCTGTATCTTTGTAGTGCAAAGCCGGTAAGATATGTACAATGTGTCCGTTCTCTTTACGAGATGCAAATACCGGTACTACTGGGGCTTTAAATTTTCTAGCAAACGAGGCTGGCCCCGTCACAGCCGACGATTCTTGTCCCAAGAACATCACTGGCAATCCTTGGTACCATCCATCTTGATCCGCCAAGAAACCCAATAGTTTTTTGGCTTTCATCGCCTGTGCGGCACCTCGCATTTCCGATCCCCCACGGGCAAACACTTCGAGGCCTACCATTTCACGATATTCGTTCATCAACCGCGTAAACTGCGCATTTGGTTGGTTCTTTACAATCGTCGTAGATGGATATCCATTGGCCGCTAAGGCCGCTCCCATCCATTCCCAGTTGCCGATATGCGCCGTCAAGATGACCACGCCTTTATCTTCTGCCATAGCTGCTTCTAAATGTTCAGCTCCGCGGATTTCAATATGGTCTTTGATAAACTCCGGTGTTAGATTCGGCATATATAGCGTTTCTAATACAGATTTCCCTAAATTTTGGAACAACCGGTCCATGATCACCATGGCTTCTTTTTCATCTATGGAAAGGCCAATCATGAGATTTCTTAACCCCCGTTTGACCTGTTTTTTCCCAACTAATTTATATAAAGGTCCCAGAGTTGCTCCGATGGATACAATTG
>CAUUJQ010000110.1:0-4773 GCA_963545445.1 uncultured Veillonella sp.
TCGTGCTTTGGATGCGCAAATTGAAGCGACTAAATATAGCCGTGATGGTAGTGGTGCGGCCTTAACAGAAGCAGCACAAACAGCAAAGTTAACAGCTGCGACGAATTATTTGGCTCTCATTATGTCCCGCAACAAAGTGAGTGTAGCAGAACAAACAGTTCGCGATTATGAAGAACATTTGAAAAATGCGAATTTACAATATGAAGTAGGTATCGTATCTAAGTCTGATGTATTAGCAACCAATACGCGATTAGCCAATGCAAAAACTACTTTAGTAGAAGCAAAAAATGCGGCTAGTTTAGCAGAGGCACAGTTTAATAATCATGTAGGATTACCTGTGTCGACACCAGTGGTCACAGCAGATAAAGAATTAGCCTATGCACCATATAATATTTCCTTGGAATCCGCTAAATCCTATGGCGTTGCACATCGTGGTACGATTGTACAAGCCGCGATGGCTGTGAAGGCAGCAGAAGAAAATGTAAGTGCTGCAGATGCCTCTGATATTCCGGTAGTAAACGCTAGTGCTAGTCGCAGTATGAGTGGAACTCAATGGGCTGCTAATGACAAGAAGGAGTGGGCTATTGGGGCGACTCTATCTTGGAATGTATGGGATGGTGGACAATCTAAGGCTAAGGTAAGTGTTGCTAAAGCAAGCTTAGAAAAGGCGAAAGAAGGCTATGCACAAGCGATTGAATCCGTAGAGTTACAAGTGCAAGAAGCATACTTAAACTTAAAAGCAGCAGAACAAAAAATTCAAAGCACTCATGCAGCGGTGGAAGCCGGACAAGAGGACTTCCGCATTAAAACATTGCGTTACCGTTCTGGAGTAGGCACCAATGTGGATGTACTAGATGCAGAAACTGCGTTGGCTACAGCTCGTAATAATTACGTAGATGCTCTCTATACGTACAATTTAAATATGGCGACCCTAGAAAAAGTTATGGGTATTCCTGTAGAAGCGACTATTGGTAGTGGAGCCAATATCGTTACGAAAGGATAGTCATCGAATCAATATGAGGTGATGTATGAAAAGGAAGCAGTGGTTTATAGGTGGATGCATTGGCGCCACCCTCTTGGGGGTTGGCTTTGGATTGCAACCACTTAGCGATGCCTATATAGGACCTTATGTACAAGAAAAACTACATACTGCATTGAATGGAACTGTTTCCTATTCATCATTTTGTGTCGACTGGGATGGCTCCATTCAAGTGCAGAATCTCGCCGTAGATGATGCGCAAGGGGACCGTGTGTTAACCGCTGATAGGATGACAATTTCCATCCAATGGTTACGAGTATTACAATATCCCTTTGGTCATGTATCGCCAGATGCATTGATTGGAACGGTCACCATCACAACGCCACATCTGAACTTGATACAGAATACAGAGGGGCAATGGAATGTACTAGCACTTCTGAAAGAACAAGAATCGGAGGAACCTAGCCAATTTAGCGGACTCATTCGTATCGATGACGGCACGCTTTCACTGGTGGTACCCAATAAGAGTGCTTTGGTGATGACCAATATAGGGGCTACCTTGCGGGGTGATGGGGGCCAATCGTTGGAATCGGTTGTGGATGGAACACTAGGATCGGATGCGATTCATTCCGTTGTCACCATAGGCATGGGCGAGAATCGAGACCAATCGTTCTATGTACAAACAGATCATCTGGCTATGGGGCCTATTTTAGAACGTCTGGACGTACCAGAGTTGTTGAAAACATCTGAAGGATCTTTGAAGGACATAGCTTTTACTCTGTCTAAACGCGGTGGATTTTGGTATGGAGAAGGGCAGGTAACGCTTGATGATGTGAGCGTACCAATCCCAGAGTACAAGATTACCTCTGGCAAAGGAACGGTACAAATGCATGGAGATGTAGTCTTTTTGCAAGATGTCCAAGCAGATGTAAATGGAGAACATGCACGGGTGGATGGCACTGTTCACCATGTATTTGACGGAGATCCAACACTCCAGTTGGGAGTACACCTAACGGAGTGGAACTTAGAAAGCATACTCCCTAGCGATGGCACTGGTTTTGTTTCGGTAGAGGCTATGTTGACGGGACCAATGTCCAATGTACGAGGCAGTGGTGATGTACGTGTACATGATGTGACCTATGAGGGGATAACCGTGAACCGAGGAACGGCACATCTCGCCTATGGAGATGGAACGATTCACATGTCGGATCTAGTAGCCTACCTACAAGGGGGCAAGGTGGAAGGAACAGGAGACTATAACCTCGAAAAGGGGAACTATACTGGAAACCTAACCTTACAAGGCCTATCTCTATATGGACTTCCTATCAGCAATGTTCCAGATCTCAGCGGAACTGTTAGTGGCTCCTTGACGGTGGAAGGCAATAGTGATGGCATTTCACATTTGTCAGGTCAAGTGCAAGGCGACCGTATTCGCTACGAATCATTCAATCTAGATGGAGTAGAGGCCAGTGTTGTTTGGGATGGCAATCGTGTGACGATTCCTTATTTAAATGGTCACTTAGGTTCAGGGGTGATAACAGGCCATGGGTATGTGGAACATAATCAATTCTCTGTGGATCTATATGGTACACAGTTAGAATTACATGAGTTGCTCCATGAATCGCAACCCGCTGTGGAAGGGACTGTTTCTTTACAAGTACATGGAGAAGGATTGTTAGATAATCCGACAGGGACTGTTACAGTGGAAGGTACCTCTTTAGGCTATGGTTCGACCCAGTTTGAAAGAGCTTTCCTAAAAACAGAGTTGAAAGACCATGTTCTCCATATTGTGGACGGCTACTTGGGATACCGTAAAAGTCGTTATACATTGGAAGGCCATGTAGGTCTAGACGATGTGACAGATATGGATGTGCGAGCGAAAGCCCAAGATGTGCGGATAGAAGATATCATGCCAATCGTGAGTGATACTCCTGTCACAGGTTGGTTAAACACAGAACTTCGCCTACAGGGGACTTGGAAAGAGCCAATTCTTACAGGACACCTCAAGGCGTGGGATGGTTCTATCTATGGTAAACTGTACGAATCCATTGAAGGGGAATATTCCTATGAAGGACAAACTTTGTTCTTGCCTCGTTTAGAAATGCATACCTATGGAGGTACAATCGTAGCGGATGGGCAGGTATCAAAAGACCGTGTAGATGTGAACTTTACTGGTGACGATGTGCCGGTGGAACCGTTTATTCGTGATACAGGGTTGGATCTGAAAGGCTATATCACTACAAGAGGGCATCTAGGTGGCACGTTGGATATGCCAATTTTTGAAGGCACTGTATTAGCACCTGAAATGCACAGTAAAGATTCAGTCTTACAAGATGTGATGGGCTCTGTGTATATCACGCCAAATATTGTGAACTTACAAGAATTGACTTTCACAGGCGCAGGTAATAGTCGCTATGAAATCAAAGGGGGCGTACAATTAACTGAGGCGAAACGATTGTTTGGTTACGTCCGCGTAGAAGACGGGGATGTACATCAACTACTTTCCTTGGGAAATGTACAGATTCCTGATCTTAATGGCAAGTTGCGTGGTACCATCGATTTAGGTGGCACCAGTGATGATCCAAGGATAGAGATTAAAGGATCGATTGCAGATGTGAAGGTTCGCGATGAAGTCGTGGGGACCGCTACTATCGATGCCGCCTATAGCGGTAGGACGATTGATATTCATACATTTACGTTGCCTATTCAACAAGGGCTAGTTGCGGCAAAAGGGAAAGCTGACCTCGATGGTACTACAGATATACAAGTAGTAGCATCGAAAGTGCCAGTAGCTACCCTATTGCCACTTGTCACAAAAGATATGCAAGGCTCTGGGGATTGGAACTTTATCATCAATGTGAATGGACAGACGAAGTCCCCTAAAGTTGAGTTTTCCAGTGAAGTGGAACATGCTGTGGTGAATGGGATTGGCCTAGATCAGCTGAGCCTCTTAGGAACTATGGAAGATCATGTATTGCGTATCCAGCAAGGGATGATCAAAAAAGCGGGCTCTTCTATTAAACTTCGAGGAAATATGCCTTTGTCCGCATTTGTTACATCCGACTATATCACTACAGATACGGCAAAACAGTTCGATGTGTATGTGGATATGAATGAAGCCAATCTGTCGGTACTGCCTCTTATGTTTAGAGAGGTTACCGCTGCAGATGGTGATATTCGAGGTATCGTTCATGTAACAGGAACGGTGGATAATATATTGGCCAATGGTAATGTGGAGTTGAAAGCGGGCACGTTGCAAGTGAAATCCTTGCGAAAACCGTTTGAAGCTGTAAAAGGACAATTAGTATTCCGTGGCAATCATGTAGATATTGTAGGCAGCACGACAATGGGTAAAGGCAATGCAGGTATCTCAGGTAACATTGGATGGATGGGATCTCAGATTACCTCCTACTATGGGGCATTGCAGATGAAAGGACTCGACGTGGTTCATCAATTCTATACGGGTCCTCTAGATGGGGAACTGTACATTGTGAATCGCCAGGAAGTACCAACCTTGGTGGGCGCTATTTCCTTGCGTAATGTTGTGGGGTCCATTCCATTATCCTTTGAAAGTTCTACCACATCTATACCATTGGGCTTGGATGTGACCGTTGATGCAAAGGAGAATGTGCGATTGTATAACCCATTGCTATACGATATGAACTTGCAAGGAAAAGTGAAGTTCGAAGGCACTGTGAGTGAGCCGAAGGCTAGTGGTCACTTGGATGTGACGAAAGGCTATGTGAAGTACTTAAAGAATCGCTTTAAAATCACAGAAGGACAGGCTAAGTTTG
>CAUUJQ010000111.1:0-4772 GCA_963545445.1 uncultured Veillonella sp.
ATATCAAAAAAAGATATTTGTCCGATACGAATATACAAAAATGAGGAAAATATACATTATGGGATTACTAAATAAACTCATAACTAAATTCTTATATTTATATTTGACAAACTACTCACGTTACATTCATAATATGAAAGCATAGATTTTCTATAGAATTATCATTTATTCTTTAAGCTGATAAAGTAAAAAGATGAAGGTGGCTTTCACAGTAAGAAAATCCATAAGAGGAGTTTTAAAAAAGGAAGGGTGTAACATGAAAAAATCCATGTTCAAACGTGCACTGGCATTGGGTGCTACGGCTATTTTAGCTGCGGCGATCGCTGGTTGCGGTGGCAATAGTTCATCAACAAACAATGCAAATGAAGCAAAAGTAGCTTTATTGACTACCACATCTGGCGCAGCAGCTGCGTACGGTGAGTCCATTAAAAATGGTGCAGAATTAGCGGTAGCTCAAATTAACGGCGATGCTAACAATGTAAAAATCAACTTATTAGTGGAAGACACTAAAGGTGATAAAAACGAAGCTATCAATGCGATGAACAAAGTTATCTCTAAAGATAAAGTAGTAGCTGTGATTGGACCTATGTTATCTGGTGAGATGATGGCGGCAGGCCCAATTGCGAACAAAAATAAAGTGGTAGCATTGGGTACGTCTACAACAGCGGAAGGTATCACTGATATTGGGGAATACATTTTCCGTAATGCAGTACCAGAATCCTTGGCAGTAGATGCAGCGATTCGTCAAGCTCACAAAGTATTAGGTTATAAAACAGCAGCTATTATGTACTCCAACAACAATGACCAAATGGTGTCTGTAAACAATACTGCTAAAAAAGCATTGGAATCTGAAGGTGTTCAAATTGTAGCGACAGAAACATTTGCTGATAAAGATACAGATTTCTCTGCACAGTTGACTAAAATTCAACAAGCAAAACCTGATATCATCATCGTTGCTTCCTTGTACCAAGAAGGTGCATTAATTATGAAAAAAATGCGTGAACTTGGCATGAACCAACCAGTAGTAGGTTCCAATGGTTTCAACAGCCCAGCGTTCATTAAAAATGCAGGTCCAGCAGCTGATGGTGCTATCGTAGGTACACCTTGGTTCCCTAATAAAGATGACCAAAAAGTTCGCGATTTCCGCAAAGCCTATGTAGAAAAATATGGTCATGAACCAGACCAATTCGCAGCACAAGCATATGATGCTGTATTCTTGTATGAAGCAGCGTTAAAAGCAGCAGGTTCTACAACAGATCGTGAAAAATTCCGTAATGCATTAAAAGGCATTACAGACTTCGTAGGGGTAACAGGTAAATTCCAATTCAACGATAAACGTGACCCATCTATGGAAGTTCAAGTTTTACAAATTAAAAACGGTCAGTTCGACGCATTACAAAAATAGGAGTAACACGATGTTTTTACAGCAATTAGTGAATGGCCTTACTTTAGGCAGTCTCTATGCAGTATTAGCTATCGGATTGACACTGGTGTTTGGTGTGCTGAACATCATCAACATGGCTCACGGAGGCATCTTTATGATAGGTGCCTTCGTGGGTTTATTTATGGTGACAGTCTTTGAAGCTAATATCTTCGTAGCCATTCTTGTGGCTATGCTCGTAGGGGCAATTCTTGGATATTTGTTAGAATTTGTGGCACTTCGCCCACTTCGCAAAAAAAATGTATCCCATTTGGCGCCATTGATTTCTACAATTGGTGTCTCTATTTTTATTGAAAGTGTAGCCTTGCTTGTATGGGGCCCACAAACACGTTCATTCCCACCAGATTTCATCGGTGGACTCATCGATTTTGGTATGTTCAAAATCTCCATGGTTCAAATTATTGGCCTTGGCGTATCCATTGTGTTAATGTTGATTTTAAATGTACTCATTAAAAAGACTAAAATCGGTAAAGCTATCCGTGCCGTATCCTTGAGCACAGAAACGGCATCCTTGTTGGGTATTAACCCTACTTTGGTTATTTCTGTCACAGTGATGCTCGCTTCTGCCTTAGGCTCTGCAGCTGGTGTATTAGTTGGTTTATCCTTCGATGCCGTAGAGCCTATGATGGGCGTTGTTATCGGATTTAAAGGGTTAGCCGTGTTAATCCTAGGTGGTCTTGGAAATATTACCGGCGCCATGGTAGGTGGATTCATCTTGGGGGTATCTGAAGTATTCTCCGTAGCCTATGGGGCATCTTCCTATCGTGATGCTGTTGCCTTCGGGTTAATCATTCTCTTATTGTTCTGGAGACCACAAGGGTTATTCGGATCCAAAGATAAGGGGGGACGACCATGAGTGAAATTTTAAATCCATATTATCTACAAATTGTGATGTTCTTCATCATCAATGCCATTATGGGTATTTCCATTTTCTTCACCCTTTCCACAGGGCAGTTGACATTGGGTGCAGCCGGTTTTATGAGTGTAGGTGCCTACGTAGGGGCTTTGCTCACTCTGAAAGCTGAGCTACCGATTCCTGCTGCTATCTTTATCGGTGGTATTGTAGCGGCCTTAGTAGCGATTGTGATCGGCCTTCCTACAACACGTTTGAAAGGTTTATATCTTGCCATTGCTACACTAGGTTTTGGTGAAGTGGTACGTGTTATTTTCTTAAACTTAGAAGTGACACATGGTGCGTTGGGTCTTTCAGGGATTCCAGCTATCGCTCAAGAGTTGACAAACTACGTCTATGAGTTCGATATGGATGGATTGTTAGATATTGATGCATTAACCTGGGGCAACTTGTTGACGATCATCATTTTGCTAGTTATCTTGGCATTGGTTATTCTGTTCTGCTTGCGCATCCACAATAGCCGTGTAGGTCGTGCGTTCCAAGCCATAAAAGCCGATGACCATGCAGCAGAATTGATGGGTATCAATGTAGTGTATTACAAAATGTTGGCCTTTGTGATCGGTGCTTTCATTGCCGGTATTGGCGGCGGTTTGTATGCACATATTACAAACTTTATTAACCCTACAGATTTTAGCTATCATAAGGTCGTACAAATCTTATTATTCCCAGTATTTGGTGGTTCCAATGTAGTATGGGGATCTGTACTAGGTTCTTTCATTTTGACATTGTTACCAGAAGTATTGCGTTTCTTAGCAGATTATCGCGATATTATTTATGGGGCGTTGCTAGTTATCTTGATGGCTGTCCGCCCAGATGGTATTTTGACAGAAGACTTAATGGACAAAATCTACCGTAAATTAGGGGTTAAAAAGAAACCATATATTCCAGAAACACAAGTATTAACAGAACGTTTTGAGGCTTATAAAGCACAAAGTAAGTCTGGTCAAGAATAGGAGGGTACCATGCTATTACAATTAGATGATGTAAGTAAAAGCTTTGGCGGTGTGGCTGCCTTGACAGGGGTTACCTTCCAAGTGAACCAAGGGGAAGTCTTTGGTGTTATCGGACCGAATGGTGCGGGCAAAACAACATTGTTCAACTTAATAACAGGTGTGTTTCCGGTGAGTACTGGCAATATTGTCTTCGATGGTATGAATGTAGTGGGCATTAAACCACATCGTACAGTGGAGATGGGGATTGCTAGAACGTTCCAAAATATCCGCTTGTTCGGTAATATGACGGCGTTGGAGACCGTGTTGACAGGCATGCATTGTCGCACAGGTTCTGGTGTATTGTCTAGCTTCTTCCGTACAAAACGCCAACGCATTGAAGAAGAACGTTGTCGTGGTATTGCCTATGAGTTTTTAAAACTGGTCGGTTTAGAAGACGATGCAGAAGAAGTGGCAACGTCTTTGCCATATGGTAAACAACGTCGTTTAGAAATTGCTCGTGCTTTGGCTACACATCCACAATTGATTTTATTGGATGAACCAGCAGCAGGTATGAATGATAGCGAGACAGAAGTATTGCGCCAATTGATCGGTAAAATCCGTGATTTAGGAATTACCGTTGTAGTGATTGAACACGATATGGCGTTAATGATGAATATTTGTGATCGGTTAGCGGTATTAAACTTTGGTAAAAAGATTGCTGAAGGAACACCACAAGAAATTCAAAACAATCCAGATGTAATCGAAGCGTACTTAGGAAAGGAGGAATAATATGTTAAAAATTGAAAATGTTGTGGCTGGGTATGGTCATATTACAGCGTTGAAATCCATTAACTTAGAAGTTCCTCAAGGTTCCATAGTGTCTTTGATTGGCGCTAATGGTGCCGGCAAATCCACAACTATGCGTTCCATCATGGGATTGGTAAAACCAACGGAAGGTCGCATAACTTTTGAAGGTAAAGACATTACATCTATGAAAACTCATGATATTGTGAAAGCGGGCATTTCCCTCGTTCCAGAAGGTCGCCAAATTTTACAGGACATGAGTGTCTATGAAAACTTAGAAATGGGCGCTTATATTCGTAAGGATGCTGAAATCAACGATGATATTAAAAAAGTGTTCAAACGATTCCCTATTCTAGATGAACGTAGTTACCAATTGGGTGGTACTTTATCTGGTGGACAACAGCAGATGCTTGCCATCGGTCGTGCGTTGATGGCGCGTCCGAAATTGTTGTTACTGGACGAACCTTCCATGGGTCTTGCCCCATTGGTAGTGAATGAAATCTTTGAAGTAATCAAAGAAAAATTAGGCGACAAGTACAAAGTGGAGTTTATCAAAAAAGGCAATGCAGCCTCACAATTTTTAGGAACTTCAGCTTCAGATGACCGTATCTTTGTAGCGAAAAACGCCTACCATCGTACTTTTATCACTGTAAAGTATGCTCCTATGACCGAGGATATGTCT
>CAUUJQ010000112.1:0-4707 GCA_963545445.1 uncultured Veillonella sp.
AACGATCTCTCCATTGTTAGGTTTGTTGGGTACAGTATCCGGTATGATTGGTACTTTCAGTATCTTGGACAGCGGTTCCGGTGCATCTGCCATCTCTGGTGGTGTTGGTGAAGCTTTGATCGCTACAGCGACTGGTTTGTTGGTGGCTATTTTGTCATTCTGTGTGTATACATACTTCAGTCATCGCATGGATGCAATCATCAATGATACGGAAACATTATCTGTGGTGTTATTAAATGGTATGAAAGAACAATGGAGTGATTCTCATGTTTCAAAATAGTCGATTAAAAATGAAACCTGAGTTCATGATTGTGCCAATGATTGATATCATTTTCTTCTTGCTAGTTTTCTTCATGATGAACAGTATTGAAACAGTGGCACAAAAGTCCTTGGGTGTACAATTACCACAAGCACAATCAGCAACACAAGTCAAACAAAGTCCTGTGATTTTAACGTTGGATAAAGAAGGTCACATTTTGATTGACTCTAAACCATATAGTATCGATGAAGCTCGTAATTACATTACTAGCAAAGTAGGAGAAAATCCAAATACAGCGGTACTATTACAAGCCGATAAAAATACGCAACATGGATTCGTGGTTGCCATTATGGATATGCTAAAAACGATTGGGGTTAAGAAATTCTCAATTGCTGCTAGCTAGAAAGGATGACACATGGAACAATATATTTCCTGGAAAAAATCCTACATAATCTCCATTGTGGTTCACATTATTCTAGCAGTTGTGTTAGGCCTTGCTTTGGTGTCAGTAGTGGAACACAAACAAACAGAAAATGCCTTTGAAATTGATATGTCCATATCTGATGATTTGAAAGCAGCTGCTGGTGGCGGTGGCGGCGGTGGTGGAGTATCCTTCCCACAACCACTTTCACAAGAAGCTGTGCAAGCAAAAGTGCAAGCTGCTCAACAAAGCATGTCTGCGCCTGTTCCTATTGATGATGCGGTGAATGTACCTACATCTAACAACGCAGCCACAGGAGCTAGCGATGGAACATCTACAAATCAAGGTACTGGTGGTGGATCTGGTGGCGGTAACGGCTCCGGAAGTGGCACAGGTGATGGAGATGGAGTAGGTTCTGGCAGTGGCGGAGGTTCTGGTTCCGGCAGCGGTGGTGGAAATGGCGACGGTGTTGGTACAACATCTGGCAATGCACCATTTGACTGGGCAGGATTTGTAGCGACTGTACAATCCACTGCACAAGGTACATACCCTCCAATGGCGGTAAAACGTAATCTACAAGGTAGTGTTACAGTTAGCGTAACCATTGATGCGAGCGGTAATATTACCTCTGTTTCGGCAGGTGGTGGACCTGGCATCTTAAACAGTCACACCCAAGATGTTGTCTATGGTATAGGCAATTATCCGAATGGTAGTGGCGCAGCAGTATCAAATACATTCACTGTGTACTACACATTGAATGGTGACTAGTGCAAAGGCACAAGAAATAATTCAGGAGGAATTATGGATTTAAAAACTTTATTTGACTCCATGTCGGAGGAACAACGAAATATTCAATTAGGTTTTGACACGGCAACGCCGTTGACACATGCTTTCACTAGCAAACGTGCAGTCCATGCAGGCCTTAGTGGACGACCTTTAGAAAAAGATGAGGCGCAACGAGTATGGAATGAGTTGATGCAACAGCCCCCAACACCGGGACAGATGCAAACGGCGTACATTCATATTCCATTCTGCCAAACGAAATGCACGTACTGTGGATTCTATCAACATGCTACGAATCAAGAAGTAGAAGATAAATATATAGATATGCTATTGCAAGAGATGGAAATGGCATCGGAACAACCTCGTTTCCGGGATGGTTTGATTCATACTATTTTCATCGGTGGTGGCACGCCAACATCCTTATCTGCGAACAATGCGAAACGCATGTTATCAGCTATCCAACAGTATTTCCCATTAGCCAATGACTATGAATTGACATTGGAAGGTCGCATTCATGACTTGGTTCCTGAAAAAATGGATGTATGGATGAGCCATGGTGTGAACCGTATGTCCCTTGGAGTACAATCGTTCCATACAAACGTACGTCGTCAATTGGGTCGTTTAGATGATCAAGAGACAGTGATGTCTCGTTTGGAACAATTGAAAGCGTACCAACAATGCTCTGTTATCGTTGACTTAATCTATGGTTTGCCGGATCAAACTATGGATGTTTGGATGGAAGACTTAAAACTTCTTGAACAATCTGCAGCAGATGGCATGGACTTGTATCAATTGAATGTCTTTGAAAATAGTGATTTGCAAAGCTTAATTGAACGTGGAAAAGTGAGCCCAGCTGCGACAACGAAAGAACAAGCCTTGATGTATGAAGCGGCTGTAAAATACTTGATGAAACGTGATTTCACACGGTTGAGTGCAGCCCATTGGAGCCGGGCACCCCGTGAACGGTCTATGTACAACACAATGGCAAAAGCTGGATACCCAATGTACCCATTTGGCTGTGGTGCAGGTGGTAACTTAGGTGGATATATGACGATGTTACATCGTGTATTACCACCTTATGAAGCCCTTATAGAAGAAGGCAAGAAACCATTTATGGTTCTTATGAAACAATCTGAATTACAAGACTTTTCCAACTATGTGATCAGCTCTTTGGAGCGAGGCGTTCTAAATTTAGAGACATTGATTGAAATGGATTCTAAATTAGAAGACTTGCGGTGGTTGCTTGATACATGGGTAACTCGTGGATTGATGGAATACAATGGCGTGTTATATCGCTTAACAACAGCAGGCGGATTCTGGCATGTGAACATTACACAAACAGTCATCGAAGCTGTGCAATATATCTTGACTGGTGAAAGCACAATGTTGCATGAAAACATTGCAGCGCAAAACCATGGTGGTAAACCGAAAGATCATCCGCATGTAGGTGGTCATCCTGAAGGTGTAGCAAAACATCCACAGGGAGCAGGCGGACACCCAGCAGGTATCCCAAAAGGACATCCAGAAGGAGTACCAATGGGAGGACACCCAGCAGGCGTACCTAAGCATCCACAAGGAGCGGGCGGACATCCAGCGGGTATTCCAAAAGGACATCCAGAAGGAGTACCAATGGGAGGACACCCAGCAGGTATGCCTAAGCATCCACAGGGAGCAGGCGGACATCCAGCAGGTATCCCTAAAGGGCACCCAGGGGATGTGGAAACAACGCGAGCCCATGGCACAGTAGGACATAGTCCTTTCAAGAAAAACATTTAGGTAGTATCTATTACAGGTGAACTCCTACACACCTTACCAAACCAAATTATATAGTTTCCTGTAATAGTTCTATAGCCACTCATTGAGTGGAATCAGATATACCAAATCAAAGTTGATAAGGCTAGTAGCATGCTATAATACAGTTTAAAATCACTAACCTGATGAGCGTGCAGCATCCGCAAGCATAGCTTGCGGATGTATATCTGATGCATCTGTATCTGTGGATACAGAATGTAATGTAAAAATGACATATACTGAGTATATAAAGTGTATAGAATAGACAAAGGAGCACATTTCCTAGAAATGTGAAGATATGTATGAAAGCAATCGTAATTTACTCTAGCCGTACAGGCAATACAAAATTAGTAGCAGAAGCTGTAGCAAGTGCATTGCCAGCTGGTACTCCATGTGTAACTGTAAAAGAAGTTCCTGCAGATTTGGCATCGTATGATGTAGTATTCATGGGCTTCTGGGCTGACCAAGGTAATGCGGATAAAGCAGCGCAAGCAGTAATTAAAGAAATCACAAATGAAAAAGTAGCTTTATTCTGCACATTAGGCGTGCCACCAGTATCTCCACATGCTCAAGAAACAATTGAGGCAGCAGCTAAATTGTTGCCAAATGGACAAGTGCCTGTAGGTACTTTCAAATGCCAAGGTAAAGTAGATCCTAAAGTTATCGAAATGATGTACAAAATGTTCCCAGAAGGACATAGCCATGGTAAAAGCGCTGAACGTGATGCACGTCATGCGCAAGCAGCATCTCACCCAGATGAAAATGATTTAGCAAACGCTAAAGCATTTGCTGAAGAAGTAGTAAGCAAACTATAATCGACCCTGTACAGAACTATAGGAGTTGAATTTACACATAAGGATAAGAGCCATCTAACCGTGATCGCAGTCATGGAGAGATGGCTCTTTTCGTGTAAAAATTCTTGACGTTTTAGGCATTCTCCTATATAATATTAAACAAGCTTATACAATCGGTACGAGAGACCGAAGAGCGTGATTTGAACCTTTTAAATTAGTCCAGTGAGGCTAAAAAGGGAACATAGTATAGGGAATTTGTCCATCTTTTACCATGGGTGGATTCTATCACAATGACTGAGACTATGCGACCCCTTGCCTTCTGGCAAGGGGTCTTTTTGCGCAGTAACAGGTATGACAAAGGAGGCTATGATGGGAGAAGTTAGCTTAAAAGGTAAGCATCTGTTGGGACTACAAGGACGGTCCAAAGAAGAAATTGAACTCATTTTACGAGTGGCGAAAAAGATGAAACGAATCATCTTGTCTGGAGATAAAAAATACCCTCTATTAAAAGGCAAGGCCATCATCAATTTGTTCATGGAAAATAGTACGAGAACGAGAAGCTCCTTTGAATTAGCTGGGAAATATTTGGGGGCAGATGTCATCAATATTACAAAAAGTGGCAGCTCCATGGCGAAAGGCGAAAGCTTTAGAGATACATT
>CAUUJQ010000113.1:0-4688 GCA_963545445.1 uncultured Veillonella sp.
ATTAAAAATGAATTTGATGCGGCCTTCCAAGAATGCGATGTATTGTTGACACCAACAGCGCCGAATACAGCTTTCAAATTTGGTGAAAAAATCGATGATCCATTGACAATGTATTTAGAAGACGTTTGTACAGTGCCAGTTAACTTGGCAGGTATCCCAGGCATCAGCATTCCAGCTGGATTTGGTTCCAATGGGATGCCAATCGGTATGCAATTACTAGCGCCTGCTATGGGTGAAAGTACATTGTTACAAGCTGCCTATAGCTTTGAACAAGAATGTCCTGAATTTACAAAATTGCCAACTATGGGAGAATTGAAACTATGAAATATGAAACAGTCGTAGGCCTTGAAGTTCATACTGAACTGAAAACAAATTCAAAAATATTCTGCTCCTGTACAACGGCCTTCGGGGGCGATCACAACACACATGTATGTCCTACTTGTTTAGGCTTGCCAGGAACGATGCCTGTGTTCAACCAAAAAGTATTGGAATATGCTATCAAAGTTGGTTTAGCGTTGAACTGCGAAATTGTACTATTCAATAAATTTGATCGCAAAAACTATTATTACCCAGATTTGCCTAAAAACTGGCAAACCTCTCAATTTGATTTACCAATTTGCGTGAATGGTCATCTTGATGTAGAAGTAAATGGGGAAACTCGTCGGATCCGCATCAACCGTATCCATATGGAAGAAGATGCTGGTAAATTGGTGCATAGTGGTGCTACGATATCTAGCTCTGATAGCTCCAATGTTGACTACAACCGTACAGGGGTGCCATTGTTGGAAATCGTATCGGAACCAGATCTTCGTTCTGGTGAAGAAGCGCGCCAATATGTGGATAAAATCCGTGCCATTGTACAATACTTAGGCGTTTCTGATGGACGTATGGAAGAAGGCAGCTTGCGTTGCGATGCAAACATTTCCATTCGTCCTGTAGGTGAAACGAAATTAGGTACAAAAACTGAAATCAAAAATATGAACTCTTTAACAGGGATTCAAAAAGGCATCGAGTACGAAGCACTTCGTCAAGCGGAAGCCTTAGAAGACGGCGAAACTATCGTACAAGAAACTCGTACTTGGGACGATAGCAAAGGAATTACTCTTTCTATGCGTAAAAAAGAGAAAGAAAATGACTACCGCTTCTTCCCAGAGCCAGATTTGGTGCCTATCGTGGTAGATCCTAAGTATGTGGAAGAAATTCGTCAATCCTTGCCAGAATTACCAGAAGCGAAACAACAACGTTTTATGGAATCCTATGGATTGTCCAGTGAAGATGCGCGTACATTGACAAGCCAACGTGCTACAGCCGATTATTTTGATGCCGTTGTAACAGCGGGAGCTGATGCAAAAACAGCGTCTAACTGGATCATTGGTGACTTGGCAAAACTTGTGAACGATGCGGGTATTTCCTATGGAGAGAGCAAAGTACAACCAGAACAATTGGCTGCCATGATCGAGTTAATCAACAAAGGCACTATTTCTGGTAAAATTGCGAAACAAGTCATCGTAAAAATGTTTGAAACTGGTAAAAATCCAGATCAAATCGTGGAAGAAGAAGGTTTAGTTCAAATTACTGATACAGGAGCCATCGAGGAAATCGTTAAACAAGTAATCGCAGACAATCCAAAATCTGTAGAAGATTTCAAAGCGGGTAAAGGTAAAGCCATCGGATTCTTGGTAGGACAAGTGATGCGTGCTTCCAAAGGTAAAGCAAACCCTGGTGTCGTTAACGAATTATTGGAGAAACATTTACAAGCTCTATAGGAGTTGTCATGAATCAAGAACAACAGTATGAAGAAGGAACTCGCATTCTTTCTGAAGAAGAATTACGTGAATTTGAAGGGACTACCATTGATGAAGAGGGGCGCACATATGATGCTCCTCATCATCAATCTTCTCAACAGGAGCAACAGACATTCCAGACCATTCCCAATTTAAAAGTATTCTTATGGAATGCTCTCGATTGGAAGTGGAAAGCGGGCATAGCCGTCGTGGGAGCAGTGGTGATTTTAGTGCTCTTTACATTGGCTAAATTTATCCTGGCAGGTGCGTTTATTCTCATCTTGGCTTGGTTAGTGGTGCGCTTGTTGGGCCGACTTTTTTTCTAATAACATAATACAGAGGGTATATGGATAAGCAACAAACAGTTTCATGGAAACGATTTGCCTGGTTGGGGATAGGAACCTTTCTATTCTACCTGTGGATGGCATGGGCATTGCCTATCACAGATACAGTAGAATCAAACTATGCTCTCTCGGCTGTGACCATGATGAAACATGGAGAATTTTTATCTCCTATGATCTACGATCTCTATTGGTTTGATAAACCCATTATGGCATATTGGGGCTTGCTATTGTCCTATAGCCTATTCGGGGTGTCAGACCTAGCGGCTAGAATGCCGTCGGTGGTCATCTCTACATTGACGGTCTTAGCCATGTATCGAGTGGCTCTTGCTATCTACCATGTGGAACGTATTGCTCTCTGGAGTAGTATTGCACTTGGAACGGCGTTAGAGTTTTGGTACATTGGCCATGCCATAGTCACAGATGGGTACTTATTTCTCTTTTCCTTAGGGATTTTTTACTACCTCTATCGTGGTGTCACTGGTGAAAGTCACCGCCACATGGTATATGCCTATATTTGTGCAGGCTTGGCGGTGTTGACTAAGGGCCCTGTAGGTATTGTCTTACCAGGTATCATCTTAGTTTTATATATAGCCTTAAATCGCCGTATGGATTGGTTTAAATATGTCTTTTCTTGGAAAGGTATATTGGCTTTTATCTTAGTGGTGGCTCCTTGGTATGGTTACATGTACCATGTGCATGGAGAGGCGTTCATTAATGGATTTTTAGGGTTACATAATATAACACGTGCCACCGTCCCAGAACATCCTACACGCAATTGGTGGTATTTATACTTAGTCTTATTGCCAATTTGTATGTTGCCATGGACCAGCTTTGCCATTCGTGGGTTAAATGAACAGAAACATGCTTATGTATGGTATTGGTCTATTTTCTGGCTAGTGGGGACTATCTTGTTCTATACTTGTATGGCTACGAAATATATGACCTATACGTTCATCATGATGATTCCTTTGTCTTTATGGGCAGGACTTGGTATCCATGCCTGTGTAGAACGGTACAAAACATCTCCTATGTCTTTGAAAGTCTTTGCTTTGTACGGAGGTAGTGGATATGTATTCTTACTGGCCATGGTCATGGTAGGATTGCAGTACGATGTGCTAGATTCCACCTATTTGTGGATCAGTCTCGTGGTGACAGTGGTCATGCTCATGTATACATTGATGCGACGGTCTGGATCTGTGTTAGTATGCGGTATGGCGACGAGTGCTATCGTCTTTTATATGGCATTAGCCCCAACCATTGTGCCTATTTTAAATGCCCAATCGGGGGCTCCTTTAGTAAGCACGATTCACACCTTGGAAGGGGATACACAGTTAGATATTTACCAGTATGGTACGTATCGCACATCTTTGTCCTATTATTTGGGTCGTACCACGATTTACTTGGATGAACATAATCCAAATAATGTATGGGACCATGGAAAGAATATTATGCCTATCGTATCGCCTAGTCGATTAGAGGCAGACAAAGACTTATTATTTCGTGCATTGATTTATGTATCGAATAAGGAATTGGATTCTTTCAAAAAACAATCCCTATATGAACATGTGAAAGCAGTGGAAACAGATGCATTTGGTGTCTATTTCCGAGCTAAATAAGAAGGTCTGATTTAATTACAACTAGATAGACATAGAAAAAGAGGAACGTAGCCGTTATAGCCACGTTCCTCTTTCGATTATTTACCGTCTGTATCTTGTGATAGTGGTTGTGTTCCTAACATTGTGGTTAAGTTATTGATGTTAAAGCGATAGGCTTTGTTGGAAAAGTCTCGTGTCGCATCATAGTTGCCGGAAGGGGCATGGATAATACCTACTAACATGTCATACAATAAATCATTGGTGAAATATTGGAGTTCATGTTGTTTTAAGGTGCTAGCCGTTTCCGGATAGGCATTGCGATAAGTAGGAGATAAATACACCCACATAGGAATGCGGGTCATTCCGAAATTAAAGATATCTGGATTGTGGGATGTTTTAATGTTTTCTCCATGATCAGAGAAATACACCATGGCTTGTAGATTTAAATTATCTTTTGCGTAAGTATAAATCTCTTGTAATAGCCAATCAGTATATAATTGACTGTTCGCATAGGCCTCTATTCCTTCAGGGTTAGGACCTTTTTTCCATTTACTAAACTCATGTGGATAGCGATCGTTGTAGTAAATATGGCTACCCATGATGTGCAATACAATGAAATTGTTTTGATTCTTCGGCACTTCTTTTAGCAAAGGCAACAATGCGCCATCATATTGATCGGAGAAGGCATAGGACTCATGGGCCCATCGAGGTGTATCGCTAGCTTTAGCAATGAGGGAGATGGCTGTATCATATTCGCCATATACTCCTTGATTCGATAACCACGATGTATGGTACCCTGCTTTTTTCGCTACATCAATGATAGTGGTAGCATCAAAGAATGGTTTATCATCGTATTGATTTCGCTCTGTTAAAGCTCGCTCCAAAGTTGGTACAGTTTGCACATAGGAGGAGTAGGCGTGTTTAAATACGTTAAAGTTTGGATTTTCGTACAGAGAACCTTGCCA
>CAUUJQ010000114.1:0-4634 GCA_963545445.1 uncultured Veillonella sp.
TAAGACCGTATTTTTTACGTTCTTTCATACGTGGGTCACGAGTCAAGAAGCCAGCCTTTTTAAGACCTTGACGAAGTTCGCCATCAACTTCTAATAATGCACGGGACACACCGTGACGAATTGCACCAGCTTGACCGGATGGGCCACCACCAGCAACAGTTGCCACAACGTCGTATTGTTCTAAAGTGTTTGTTAATACCAATGGTTGTTTAACAATCAACTCAAGAGTTTGACGACCGAAATATTCATTTAATTCGCGTTTGTTTACAGTGATTTTACCTGTACCCGGTACCAGACGAACTCTAGCAACGGAAGATTTTCTACGACCAGTGCCGTAGTATTGTGCTACTGCCATTATATGTTCCTCCTCCCGGTATTAACGGATATCTAATTCCAAAACTTCTGGTTTTTGAGCAGCATGTGGATGCTCTGCGCCAGCGTATACATTCAATTTACGGTATTGTTGTGCACCCAATTTATTTTTTGGAAGCATACCTTTAACTGCCATTTCGATTACGCGCTCAGGATGTTTTTCCAACATCATAGCAAGTGTAGTGAAACGGGATCCGCCTGGATAACCAGAATGACGGAAATATTCTTTTTGTAATAATTTTTTACCTGTTACACGAACTTTTTCTGCGTTCACAACGATAACGTGATCACCAGTGTCTGCATGTGGTGTAAAAGTTGGTTTATGTTTGCCCCGAAGAACTTTAGCAACTTCGGCAGCAAGACGTCCTAAAGTTTTACCTTCAGCGTCAACAACATACCATTTGCGTTCAATATTGTTCGCATTGGCCATAAATGTAGTTTTCATGCTGCTTTCCTCCTAATAACAAGAATGTATTAACAGAAGCAATTGCCACCTTCCGGGGCTAGTGGAAGTCCGTACAAATTGCTTACCGAAATATTATACTCAAAACACTAAGGATATGTCAAGGATTATACCAAAGATTTCTTCAACAGCCAGTCGACATCTGCCTTCTCTGGTGTGACAATAAATTGGTGTTCTCCAAATTTTTCAAATCCATAATGTGTATAAAAACGTTGGGCTTTATAATTTTTCTCCCATACGCCTAGCCAAGCCCAGTCAAACTGACCCGATTCAGCAATACGCAATGCTTTTTCAAACAAGGCTTTGCCCACACCTTGTCCATGGAACTCTTTGAGCACATACATGCGTTGCACTTCAAAAGCGTTTTCTAATTCACGCTCTGTTTGTGCCTCGCCCCAGTTCACTTTCAAATACCCTGCCAACACATCGTCTACGTAGGCTAGGTATATTTCGCTCTCATCATGATCCAACTCACGTTTCAATACATCATGGCTATAAGCCGTATCAAAGAAGGATTGTAATTCCTCTTCTGTATTGTCATGGCTGAAAGTTTCTCTAAACGTATCGGCGCATAGTTTTGACAACGCTGGAATATCTGCTTCTTGAGCTCTTACAATAGTGACCACAGCCCCCGTTTGTTCTCGAAATTCTCCTAGGATGCGCACTTCTGGTTCCAAATGTACCCCATGGACTGCATGAATCCGCTTTTGCACTTCATGAATCACACCTAGCACATCATTAGCAGTAGCACCGCCTCGATTCACCACGAACCCTGCATGTTTCATAGATACCTCTGCTGGACCTACGGATAAACCCTTTAATCCAGTTTGATCGATTAAGGTCCCTGCATAATACCCTGGTGGTCGTTTGAAGGTAGACCCTGCACTAGCATGTTCCAATGGTTGTTTAGATTCCCGCTTTTCAGTGAGATCATCCATTCGTTCTTGGATATCATCTGGGTCGCCCTCTTGCAACTCCATCGTCACACGTACGATGATTTCATGTTGCTCGTGAAAGCGACTATGGCGATAGGCAAACTGCAACTCTTCTCGGTTATAGTGATGTAAGTGTCCCTGCATATCCACAGCATCCACACCGATAACCACTTGATCCATTTCGCCATCATAGGCGCCTGCATTCATGAATACAGCACCACCTAAGCTGCCAGGAATACCGATGGCAAATTCCAAGCCGCTCAAGCTTTCTCGTTGAGCGTATTCGGACACTTCTTTCAAGGTATACCCTGCACTCATAGTAATGGTTGTACCATTGCGGTGTTGCTCCTCTTGCAATTCTTTCAGGCAGAGTACTACGCCACGCATCCCGCCATCTTGAATCAATACGTTAGAGCCTAAGCCTAGTACAAAAGGTTCTATTCCATGGGCGTGCAATACATGCATGCAATCCTGCAGTTCCTGTACAGAGTGCGGTACTACAAGCAAATCTGCGGGCCCTCCGATTTGAAATGTCGTGAAAGGTGCCAATACAGCATTTTTTTGAATCCGATCCGACGGAACCACCTGTTGCAATGCTTCCCATACAGCGTTCATATTACTTTGCCTTTTCTAAAACTTTCATAGCTTCAGTGATTGGTTCGCTGATGATGCGGTAAATATCGTTTGCCACTTGTGTCCAACGTGCGTGTGCTGTTAAGTACGCACTTGCAGCAGAGTTAGCTTGTACCAATGGCACTAAACCTTCTAATTTTTTCAATAACTCTTCCGCTTCAGGAACCTCTGCAATTTTTGCATATTCCAATTGCATTTGCAAAGCCATAATTTCTTCTACCATGCCTTTTGCAGCTTCATCACCTTTAATCGCTTCTTGAGCTGCCATCACTTCTTTGTGTTCTTCACTGTCACGCATTACTTTTTGTAATTCATAAGCTACATCGTAATTCATAATTCCTCCTCAATCCTATTAGGATTTCATTCTTATATACTTACACCTCGATAGATACACCTGGTCCAACGGCCTGCAAATCTGGGAATCCCAATTGGCGCATACCTTCGTAGGCAATGATTGCCACCGCATTCGATAAATTTAAAGACCGAGCTTCATCAATCATAGGAATGCGAATACACGTATCGGGATTGGCCGCAATAATTTCTTCTGGCAACCCTTTTGTTTCTTTACCAAACACCAGCATATCTCCAATTTCATATTGCACTTCTGCGTGAGTATGGGCTGCCTTCGTCGTGGCATACCAAAAGCGCCTGTCTTTATATTGCTCATACACTTCATCCAAGGATTTATGTACTTTTACATCCACTAAATGCCAATAATCAAGACCCGCTCGTTTCAAATACTTATCTTCAATGGAAAATCCCAATGGTTCCACCAAGTGTAGTGTCATATGATTCGCTGCACAAAGGCGCGCAATATTGCCCGTATTACCTGGAATTTCCGGCTCTACTAATACAATTTCCATGATTCACCTACCACCTTATCGTTTAAAATGTCCGCTTTTACCACCTTGTTTTTCCACAAGATACACAGGACCAATGGTCATGCTTTTGTCGACGGCTTTCACCATATCGTAGACAGTTAACAAGCCAACTTGGACGGCTGTTAAGGCTTCCATTTCCACCCCTGTAGGACCTGTCGTTTTCACCGTGCTACGAATGCAGACGGCACGTTTTTCTTCTACTAAAGAGCAGTCTACGCTCACCTTCGTCAATGCCAAGGGATGGCACAACGGAATAAGGTTAGACGTTTGCTTCGCTCCCATGATGGCTGCCAATTGTGCCACTGCTAGAACATCACCTTTTTTGACATTCCCAGACGCCACAATACTGAAAGCTTCCTCACTAAGCGTAATAAACCCTTCTGCTACGGCTACGCGTTCAGTGTGATCCTTTTGGGACACATCCACCATGTGCGCATTACCGCCTTCATCAAAATGTGTTAATTTCATAGATACCTCCATGTGAAGTTTATTATACCATAGAGAAGGGTTTGACGTCAGTTATAATTCGATAGTTTGACCTGGATCCACCACAAGTCCTGCTTGTTTATGTTTTGCTTCTAACAATGCCACAAAGGTTGCTGGTTCTTTGTCGATCACAGGCCATGTTTTGTAATGAATTGGAATTGTAGTATTGGCTTTAATCCAAGACGCTGCTGTCACTGCATCTTCCACACCCATGGTAAAGTTATCACCGATTGGCAGCAAGGCATAATCGATTTCACCATGGCGACTAATTAATTTCATATCGCTGAAGAATGCCGTATCGCCTGCAAAGTATACACGTTTACCAAAGAACTCAATGATGACACCTGCTGCATGACCACCTGGTACACCAGAACCATGGAAAGCCGGTGTTAGGCGAATGGAGCCAAATGGGAAGTTGAACTTTCCACCTAAATGCATAGCATGCGTACGAGCACCTGCGGACGCCGCTTTACCTGCTACCTCAGCTGTAGAGATCACAAGAGCATCATTCTTTTTCGCAATCAAATCTGTATCACCATAATGATCATCATGACCATGGGACACAAAAATGTATTGGCACTCTATATCCTCTGCCTTCGCCACATCCCAAGTATTACCAGTAAAGAACGGATCACACACCAACGTCACATCACCATTACTCAAAGCAAACGTAGCATGACCATAATACGTTAACGTTACATTGCTCATAAGAATACCTCCCTCAGAATCACTTAATTCCAACAATATTTGTTATCTAAATTATATCATTCATGGAAAGTTGGCCGCAAGACATAGGATGTGTATACATAAAACGACCGCCCCTCACAATTTCCTGTGAGAAGCGGTCGCTTTTAATCTTATATA
>CAUUJQ010000115.1:0-4580 GCA_963545445.1 uncultured Veillonella sp.
TTTAATTTTATATGTGAAGTGAAAAAAGCATCTCCATCCAAAGGGATCATTGCAGAGGACTTTCCCTATTTAGATATAGCGAAGGAGTATGAAATGGCAGGGGCTGCTGCCATATCCGTACTGACAGAGCCAGACTTCTTTTTGGGTAGTCCTCAATACTTACAAGAAATTGCTCAAACGATACAGATTCCCGTACTTCGGAAGGACTTCATCATTGATGAATACCAAATCTATGAGGCAAAACTATGGGGCGCCTCGGCTATATTGCTGATTGCTGCCATCTTGGATGATGAGACGATGGGGCGCTTTCATAAGCTAGCAGATAGCCTTGGACTATCCTGTTTGGTAGAAGCTCATGATGAAACAGAAGTGTTGCGAGCGGTGCAGCTAGGAGCCCGCATCATTGGCGTGAACAACCGGAATTTAAAGGATTTTACGGTGGACGTGAACAACAGCATTCGCCTACGCAACCTAGTGGATGAATCCGTAATTTTCGTTTCTGAAAGTGGACTTGATACAGCTGAAGATATTCAACATTTACGGGATAACAAGATTCACGCTGCCCTCATGGGGGAAAGCTTGATGCGGTCTGCAGATAAGGTGGCTAAATTAGCAGAATTATATGGACCTATCATACCTAAAAGATTTGTAGAAACTCACATAGATCGAGATTTGTTAGGTATACATGAAACCTGTACAGTAGAAGATTTAAAACCATCGAAAGTAGAGGTGTTGACACTATCGGGAGTTAAGTCTGTAACAGAACAGAAGTATCAACCTAAGGTCAAATTCTGTGGCATATCTAATGAAGATACCGTTCCAGTATTATTACATACAAAACCAGACTTTGTGGGCTTTGTCTTTGCACCAAGCAAGCGGCAAGTGACCGTAGAGGAAGCTAAAGCCATAGCTGACCGTTTTCAAAACACGTTGCAAAATACGACCAATGATAAGCCTATTTCATGCGTCGGTGTATTTGTAAATGAAAGGATACCTACTATTGTAGAGATTGCCAAAACAGTACCACTTTCAGTAGTGCAATTACATGGAGATGAAGATCTAGTCTATATTGAAATGTTAAGGCGCCAGTTACAGGAGCAACAATTAGAATCTGTTGCGATATGGAAAGCGATTCAAGTACAAAGCAAAGAAGATATTGCACAATGGGACAAAGCGCCTATTGACGGATTAGTGGTAGACGCCTACTCTAAGGAAGAGCGTGGAGGCACGGGTAAGACCATCGATTGGTCATTGCTAGAAGGTGTAGAGGTTCCATATTACCTAGCAGGTGGTATAGGACTACACAATGTAGCCCGTGCCATTCGTAGATTACAGCCTTATGGGCTCGACATGAGTAGTAGTCTAGAAACAAATGGACAAAAAGATGCTGAGAAAATAAGAACTATGGCACAAATAATTAAGACAGTAACACATAGAGGAGGAGATAGACTATGACAACACATCGCCATGGCTATTTTGGTAACTTCGGTGGACAATTCATGCCAGAAACGTTAATGAATGCCATCATTGAACTAGAAGAAGCCTATGAAACGTATAAGAAAGATCCAGATTTTATTAAAGAATTAGAAAACTTACATGTATCCTATACAGGTCGTCCTTCTTTGTTATATTACGCAGAGAAAATGACAAAAGATTTAGGGGGCGCTAAGATTTACTTAAAGCGGGAAGACTTAAATCATACGGGATCTCATAAATTGAATAATGTGCTAGGTCAAATGCTATTAGCCAAACGGATGGGCAAAACGCGAGTCATTGCGGAAACAGGAGCAGGCCAACATGGAGTGGCTACCGCAACAGTGGCAGCCTTGATGGGCATGGAATGTGAAATCTTCATGGGTCAAGAAGATTGCGAACGACAAGCTCTCAATGTGTATCGTATGGAGCTATTAGGAGCCAAGGTACATCCTGTTACGTCTGGCACTAGTACTTTAAAGGATGCGGTATCCGAGGCGATGCGGGAATGGACAAATCGAATTGCAGACACCCACTATGTCTTGGGGTCTGTCATGGGAGCTCACCCATTTCCTATGATGGTTCGGGATTTTCAGTCTATCATCAGTCGTGAAGCACGGGAACAAATTTTAGACAAAGAAGGCAAACTACCAGCGGCAGTCTTAGCTTGCGTGGGTGGTGGTAGCAATGCCATCGGTATGTTCTACCACTTTATTCCAGATGAAAGGGTGCAACTCATTGGCTGTGAAGCGGCAGGTAAAGGGGTGGATACGAAACAACATGCGGCGACCATGACGAAAGGTACTGTGGGGATTTTTCATGGCATGAAATCCTATTTCTGCCAAAACGCCTATGGCCAAATTGCGCCGGTCTATTCCATTTCTGCAGGGTTAGACTATCCAGGGATTGGACCAGAGCATGCCTATTTACGAGATAGTGGTCGTGCTCAATATGTGCCGATCACAGATGATGAAGCGGTGGATGCTTTCGAGTATCTATCTCGCACAGAAGGCATTATTCCAGCCATTGAAAGTGCTCACGCTGTAGCACATGCTCTGCGGTTGGCACCTACATTGAGTCCTGATGAAAGTATCATTATTTGCTTATCGGGACGGGGCGACAAAGACGTAGCTGCCATGGCAAGATATAGAGGGGTGAATTTACATGAATAACATAACTATAGCACAGGCTTTCACAAAGAAAGCATTTATCCCTTTTATCACGGCAGGTGACCAAGGGATCGGAACAACAGAAAAATATATTCGCACCATGGCGAAGGCGGGGGCGAGTTTGATTGAAATCGGCATACCTTTTTCCGATCCTGTCGCAGAAGGACCTGTGATTCAAGCGGCTAGTGAGCGTGCCCTCTCTACAGGCGTTACAACGGATGACATTTTCGAGATGGTCCAACGCTTGCGCACCGGTGATGATGCGCTGACAATTCCTCTTGTGTTCATGACCTATCTGAACCCTATCTATGTGTACGGTGTTGAAAGTTTCATGAAACGCTGCGAAGAAGTTGGGGTCCAAGGTGTTATCGTGCCAGATTGTCCATTTGAGGAAAAAGGGGAACTATCCCATTATGCAAAGGCTCATGCTGTTTCCGTAATTTCCTTAATTGCCCCTACGTCGGAACAACGTATCAAAGACATTGCGGAAGACGCGGAAGGTTTTGTCTACTGTGTATCTTCTCTTGGTGTGACAGGCATGCGCAGTGACATCAAAACAGATATTGATAGTATTGTGCAACAAATCCGTCAACATACAGATATTCCCATAGCCGTAGGCTTCGGTATTTCTACACCGGACCAAGCAAAGGCGATGGCGAATGTCTCTGATGGTGCCATCGTAGGTAGTGCCATTGTGAAACAAATTGGAGAGTGGGGTCAAAATGGTGAAGAAAAACTTTATGAATATGTTCGTTCTATGGTAGAAGCGATAGGTAACTAAAAAAAATATAGTCACATACCCATATATACGGTATACTTAGAAGTATACAAAGTTCTTAACAGGAGACATGAGGTATGGAAAAAACAAGTATTGGCGTGGGACGAGCTGCATTGCATGTGGCTATCTCTGAAAACCGTACAGAAGAAATGGCATTGCGAAAAGAGTTTGAAGCCAAAGGGATTCGTAGTTGTGCTGTAGATTTTGGAGGAGCTTTCACAGAGATTATTCCTAAAATCATTGAACGGGCTGTGGTAGCAGCGGAGCGACAAGGGTTGATTCAAGATGACCATGTTAGCAAGGGAGCTGTGGTCGGTGCTACAGCGCAGGCATTAGAGCAAATTAAAAATAAATGTGTAGGCCTCAATGTAGGCGGAAAAGTAGGCATTGCACGAAGTCAAGAACATTTAAGCGTGGCCATCTATTTAGGGGTTGGCGTATTACATTTAGATGAGATTGCCGTGGCTATGGCACATCGAGCGGTACCAAGTATGTAGAAATGCTATAAATTTTGCTGTATTTTTGGTATAATATTCTGTAGAGTGTATAGACAATAGCTAATCATTTTGGAGGTAACTATGAGTCAATTCGATTGGAAAGTATTAGATCGTAATTACGAAGATGTAATTTATGAAACATATAATGGAATTGCTAAGATTACGATTAATCGTCCAGAAGTTCGTAATGCATTCCGTCCTAAAACAGTGATGGAGTTAATTGATGCTTTCACCATCGCTCGTGAAGATGCAGAAGTGGGCGTTATCATTTTAACGGGCGCTAATCATGGTCAAGGCGAAGATAAAGAAGCATTCTGCTCCGGTGGCGACCAACGTGTTCGTGGAGATGGCGGTTATGTAGGGGATGACAAAATTCCTCGTTTAAACGTATTGGATTTACAACACTTAATTCGTATCACTCCAAAACCTGTTATCGCTATGGTTAACGGTTTTGCGATCGGTGGTGGACATGTGTTACACATCGTGTGTGACCTTTCCATCGCATCTGAAAATGCAAAATTTGGTCAAACTGGTCCTCGCGTAGGTTCCTTCGATGCTGGTTACGGTGCTGGTTACTTGGCTCGTTTAGTAGGCCATAAAAAAGCTCGTGAAATCTGGTTCTTATGCCGTCAATATTCTGCCAAAGAAGCATTAGACATGGGT
>CAUUJQ010000116.1:0-4521 GCA_963545445.1 uncultured Veillonella sp.
TCAGTACATCTCCCAAGTCATAAAAAATCGGCATAGCCAATGGTTATGACTACGCCGATACACAAGATGATAGCTCCCTTGTTAAGTTTTATTCAAATACTACAACAACCCCTGTATCCGTATATAAGGAAACTCCCCTATTTCTACTTCTGTTTTAACAGCAAATACTGTTTCTAGTAATTCTTCGGTCATCACATCTTTTGGTGATCCATCTGCTAAGATCTGCCCTTGATAGAGCACTCCAACCCGATGGGAATATTGGGCTGCTTGATTCAATTCATGAAGAACCATGACAACTGTTAACCCTTCACGGTGATTTAAGTCCCGTAATAACTCCATAATCTCCAATTGGTGGTTAATGTCTAAGTATGTGGTTGGTTCATCCAAGATTAGCACTTTTGGCTCTTGTGCCAATGCCATGGCAATCCATACACGTTGCCGTTCCCCGCCAGATAAAGAAGATACTAACTGATTCCGCAAATGACTAACTTGTGTGGCCTCTAAGGCAGCATCTACTACAGCTGTATCGTGTGCTCCTTGTTGCTTCCACCAAGATTGGTAAGGGAATCGTCCACAGTTAACGAGTTCTTCTACTAACATATCTTTTGGGATAGATGGGACTTGAGGTAAGAATGCCATATATCTGGCTAATTCTTTATTAGAATAGTCCTTTGCCTCTTTCCCAGCAATTTGTATGGTTCCTGTACTTTTAATAGCACTGGTAATGGCATGTAAAAGGGTACTTTTACCACAACCATTAGGACCAATTAGGGTAGCTATTTCACCTTCATAGACGGTCCAATCGATGCCTTTTAAGACTTCTTTTTCACCAAAGGAGACACGACAATCTTTCACAGAAATTACTGGTTTCATTAGTCATCCCTCCTCAACAAATACAAGAAGAATGGAGCGCCAAAGAATGCCATAATAATGCCCACTGGAATCTCAATAGGGCTAAACAATGTGCGTCCCACAGTATCGCTGATGACTAGTACAAAGGCCCCTAAGAAGGCAGATCCCGGTAATAGGAAGCGATAATCTGTGCCCAACATCATGCGAGCTATGTGAGGAATAATCAATCCAACGAAACCAATCAAGCCCGCTACAGATACGGCACTCGCTGCTAGTAATGCTGCCACCGCAGTCATCATAAACCTTGTTTTTTCAACGGCTAAGCCTAAGCTACGAGCTGTTTCATCACCTAAACTAAGGATGGTCAATCGTTTTGCCCCAAGGAAAGCAAATAGCAATCCCCCTATCGTATATGGAATCAAGACATATACTTGTGGCCAACTACGAGCAGCGAGACCGCCAACCATCCACAATAGAGCCCCTTGCACGCGATCCCCATAGAATACGAGAAGGGCAGATATCATGGACCCTAGGAATGCTGCCACTGCCACACCTGCCAAAATAATACGGCTTGGTCGTATGCCTTGTTTCCAGGCTAGGGCATACACAAGTATAGCAGCCGTCAAAGCACCAATAAAAGCGATGAATGGGACTGCGTATTCAAGGTAAGGAAATAAAATCAATACAATAACACCAGCTAATCCTGCGCCAGAAGAGACACCTACGATTTGCGGATCTGCTAATGGATTTTTCATAACTGCTTGTAAGATAGCACCTGCTACTGCTAGATTTGAGCCTACTAGAGCGGCTACTATATTTCTCGGAAGGCGAATATTCCATATAACTAGTGAGTTCGTATCAGATAAAGTGGGAGACCACAATGTATGCCAAATTTGAGCCAATGTAGTCTGGGCGGACCCAAATACTAATGATAAGATAAGGGCAGCAATGGCTGCTGCCCCGAACACTAGAACGAGAAACATACGCCATGCATTGCGTGTTTGACTCGTTCTATTCATTATTTCTTTTCTTTTCCTTCTACAAATAACATGTCGTTACGTTTTACATCAGTATAGAATAATGCGTTAACAACGGATGCAGCAATGGAGCTACCGCCTTTGTTACCTTGAATAGTAATATAAGGAACTGGAGATACTTCTGCTAAATAATCTTTAGATTCTGCAGCACCTACGAAGCCTACTGGAATACCAACGATCAAAGCAGGGCGAATGCCTTCTTCTAGAGCCAAACGCAATACTTCGTATAAAGCAGTTGGCGCATTACCAATCGCCACGATTTGGCCTTCTAATTGTTTACCGAAGGTACGCATTGCAGCAATAGAACGTGTCACGCCCAACTCTTTTGCCATTTCAGCCACTTTTTCATCACGAATTAAGCAATGTGCCTCGCTATTGTGAAGTTTCAACGCTGGTTTAGAAATACCTGTGCGCACCACTTCCACGTCAGTGTAAACATGAGCGCCATTGTTAACAGCTGTAATACCTGCCGCTACAGCACCTTCACTAGTACGGAATAATTTTGCATATTCTACGTCACCAGACGCATGGATGGTACGAGATACCACTCGAATTTCATCCTCAGTAAATCCCATATCTTTTACATAGGGGTAAATAATTTCCATACTTTTATCTTCAATTGCTTTCGGGTTCTTAATGTAATCCATCGTTATCCTCCCATAGAGTTTTAAATTCTTCTACTGTTGAAATTGTCACTGCCCCTTTCGCCGGTGTAGGGCGATCGATAACAATAACATGTACATCTAAATCGATAGCAGCTTGTAACTTAGTGTCTGAACCTCCTACAAGGCCAGAGTTTTTCATCACTACTACCTCTGCTTTTGTATCTTGGAACATGACCTTATTCATGTCATAAGAAAATGGTCCTTGCATAGCAATGGTATGCTTAGGAGATACTCCTAAATCTTCCATCATTTGTAGTACTTCCGCCGTCGGCAATACACGGGTCCATACTTCTTTATCTTGTAACGCCTCTGACTTGGCAAAGACATGCATGGTCTTACTACCTGTGGTCAGATAAATGACCCTACCTAGAGCGCCTGCTAAGGTCGCTGCCTCTTCTTCATTGCTCACATGATGTAATTTATCATACTCTGGCAATGGCACTTCTTTCCGTTCAAATCGAATGAAAGGAATATCCATATCTGCTGCTGCCTCACGAGCTGTGGCCGTCACAATCGCTGCATAGGGATGGCTCGCATCGATAAGCATCGTCACGCCCTTATTTTGAATCAGAGCTTTCATTTCCTCTAGATTTAAGCGTCCTTCATGGACTTCAATGCCCGGATGGGATGCTAATTGCGCCCCATATTGGCTTACCACAGACACCAACACTGGTAATCCTGTATGCTCTTGTACAGCCACCGCCAAATTACGGCCGTCCAATGTGCCTGCTATTACCCAAATCACAGTTTATATCCTCGTGGCGTAATGATTTTACCATTTTCCACATAGGTTTGGCTATTACCAATGATAACCAATGTTTGCATGTCAATTTCTTCTTTGTGGAAATGCTCTAAATCAGAAATGATAATATGTTGACCTGCGCGACCTGCTTTTTGCACAATACCTACTGGTGTTTTAGGATCACGATGTTGTAATACGAGTTCGCGTACTTCATCTAAATGTGTGACACGTTTTTTACTACGAGGATTGTATAATGCAATCACCATATCACCTTCTGCACAGAGAGCCGCACGTTTTTTGATTAAATCCCATGGTGTCATCAAATCGCTCAAGCTAATCACAGCAAAGTCATGCATCAATGGGGCACCCAATACAGCTGCCGCCATATTCACAGCACTCAAACCTGGCACGATATGTACAGGAGGACGTTTTTCCTCTGCCACTTTGTTAGCCAATTCGATGACAAGTCCAGCCATGCCGTATACACCAGGGTCACCACTGGATACCACCACCACTTTATAACCTTCTACAGCTAAGTCTACCGCTTGTTGGCAACGATCTACTTCTTGCATCATGCCTGTTCCTACAGTAACTTTGTCTGCTATAAGGTCTTTAATCAAATCTAAATATGTAATGTAACCAACTACACGGTCTGCTTGTAAAATCGCTTCTCGTGCTTCTGGTGTCATGAATTCTGGGTTACCAGGTCCTATTCCGATGACTTGTAATGTACCCGTGCAATGGCTACGGTTGTTCTCGGAAATATTGTTTTGTGCTGCAGTAGCTCCCGCCCCTGCGCTAGTAATAGTGCTGTCGTTTCGCATACGTTTCCTACTCCTATTGTTTGTTTAACAAAATTTGATTCAATAATGTGTGCCTCTTCAATACAAGGGGCCATTTCTTCTTGTGTATAAAATTGGATAGGCCATTTGAGTTCTTCCATGGCTTCCAATAATCCTACTTCATCAGCTTTCACAATGACTGATGCCGCGCCTTTGACGCTTAATGGGGAACGTTTGACGTTTTGCAATGATTCTGATACAGCTGAAAGTATCAATTCTTTCGGTGTATCACGGCGGCATCCGATACCCACCGTCATAGTCGGTGGTCTCAACACCAATGTAACACCTATACAATCAATAGTTCGATCCGTAATCACAACCTTTGGCTCAGTTCCCCATGGAAATGCTTCCTCTGGGTGAAAGAGAACATACTCCACTTGATG
>CAUUJQ010000117.1:0-4496 GCA_963545445.1 uncultured Veillonella sp.
ACTGATTTTATGATATAACATTACTATTATATGCTATTCATCGATAAAATTCAATGCAGAAAAATAAGCGCCATTGTAGGATTGGTCTTTCTTGCCTCCGTATCTGACAAAATTAGACAAACGCAAGAAGAGCACGACATGTTCTTTAATCCCCTTGAGGAACGCCATTTCGAGTAGTAGCCTTTGTTGCGTTCGTAACCACCTAAATTACGAAAACACAAAAAGACCGCAATATGCTCCTTCCCCCGTAAAACGCTATTGTAGGATCGGACTTTCTTGCCCCCTTATCTGACAAAATTACACAAATGCAAGAAGAGCACGACATGTTCCGGAGCAAACCTAACCACTGTATCAGTTTGCGGAGGAATATGTCGTGCTCTTCCCTTCTACTCAATTAAGAACGGCAAGAAAGCCGATACTAGAATAAGCTTTCGTCCTCTTTTAGCTCATCCCCAGAGATCACCGCCACAGAGGCAATTTTATCTCCGTCGTCTAAGTTCTGTGTTTTCACGCCAGAAATAGCTTTGCTTTTCTTCACAGCAATGTCGTTCACATCAAAGCGAATGATCTTGCCTTGTTCAGAAATCAGCATCATTTCATCATTGTCATTCACGATTTCTACAGCTACTACTTCGCCAGTTTTGTCGGTGATTTTAAAGTTTTTCGTTCCTTTGCCACCACGTTTTTGCACTGTGTAAGAACTTTCCACATTCCGTTTGCCATAACCTTCTTCACTGATGGTGAAGACTTGGCATTCTTCGCCTGTACCGTGGATAATGCTAGCACCTACGACTTCGTCACCAGCGTTGAGGTTAATACCTTTCACGCCACGAGCAGCACGTTTCATCAAGCGTACATCTGCTTCATGGAAACGAATAGCCATACCTTTTTTCGTGCCTAGCAATACATCTTGATTGCCATAAGTTAAGCCAACAGAAATCAACTGATCTCCTTCGTCCAATGCCACTGCATTCAAGCCACCGCGGCGAATATTGCGGTATTCATCAATAGATGTCCGCTTCACCACGCCTTGTTTTGTGACCATGAACAAGTTCACATCGCTGGAGATGCGTTCTAAGTCAATCATGTTCGTCACTGTTTCCCCTACGTTAAGAGGAAGTACGTTGATGATGGCTGTACCACGAGAGTTACGGCTCGATGCTTCTGGCACTTCGTAAGCTTTCAAGCGGTACGCACGACCTGTGGATGTAAAGAATAACAAGGTATTATGAGTGCGCACATGCATAATTTGCGCTACATAATCGTCTTCTTTCGTTTTCATGCCCACAACGCCTACGCCACCTTTATGTTGATTGCGATATACATTAGCATTCATGCGTTTAATATAGCCTTGACGAGTTAAAGTGATAACCATTTCTTCGTCAGCGATTAAGTCTTCCACATCAAAGTCAGAGGTATCGATGGTGATTTCACTACGACGTTTATCACCATATTTTTCTTTCATAGCGATTAACTCTTCTTTGATAATATCACGTTGACGTGCATCGGAGGCTAAGATTTCTTTCAAGTCTGCAATCAACACCAATAATGCGGCATGTTCTTCTTCGATTTTTTCACGTTCCAAACCTGTTAAACGAGCTAAACGCATATCTAAGATAGCGTTCGCTTGAATTTCTGTAAGGCTGAACTTTTCAATCAAAGCAGTGCGTGCAATATCGGTGGTTTGAGAACTGCGAATAGTGTGGATCACTTCGTCAATGTGATCTAAAGCAATCAACAAGCCTTCCAATACGTGTGCACGAGCTTCTGCTTTCGCCAGGTCGAACTCTGTACGGCGTACAATGACTTCTTGACGGTGCGTTAAGTAATGACCTAGTACTTCTTTCAACGTCAATACTTTTGGATGGCCTTTCACCAATGCCAACATAATCACGCCGAATGTATCTTGTAATTGTGTGTGTTTGTATAATTTATTCAGCACGATATCTGGCTGTACGTCAGCACGCAATTCGATGACGATGCGAAGACCACGGCGGTCACTTTCATCACGAAGGGCCGTAATGCCGTCCACCACTTTATCACGGCTTAAATCTGCAATAGTTGCAATCAAGCGCGCTTTATTGACTTGGTACGGAATTTCTGTGACCACGATACGGTGTTTGCCTTTGGTCATAGCCTCAATATGAGCTTTCGCACGCATTTTGATGCTACCACGACCTGTGGCATAGGCTTTTTTAATGCCCTCACGACCAAGGATTGATGCCCCTGTTGGGAAGTCTGGCCCTTTGATAGCCGTCATCAATTGGTTCACATCCACCTCTGGATCGTCGATAAGCATCACGAGACCATCTACCACTTCCCCTAAGTTGTGGGGAGGAATGTTCGTTGCCATACCTACCGCAATACCAGCGGAACCATTGATTAACAAGTTCGGAATCTTTGCTGGAAGCACCGTTGGTTCTTCCAAGGATTCGTCATAGTTCGGCATGAAGTCCACTGTTTTCTTCTCGATATCTGCCAGCATTTCTGTGGCAATACGAGACATACGAACTTCTGTATACCGCATGGCCGCAGCGGAGTCGCCATCAATGGAACCGAAGTTACCATGACCATCCACTAGTGGATATCTTGTATTAAAATCTTGGGCCAAACGTACCGTTGCATCGTACACAGAGCTATCACCATGTGGATGGTATTTACCAAGTACGTCGCCGACGATACGAGCCGATTTTTTGTACGGTTTCGACGGTGTCATGCCTGTTTCATGCATCGCATATAGAATACGACGGTGTACAGGTTTCAACCCATCACGTACATCTGGAAGGGCGCGCATAACGATAACACTCATCGCATAATCGATGTAGGAACTGCGCATTTCTTTATCGATTTGGACTGGCACAATCTTGCCATGACTCCAAGCCTTTTCCTCCATTGTATCACCTCATTTTACAATACTGATTATATAACTAATCCATTATACCATTTTATGCACTTTTTTTCTATCTTCTTACATGAAAGTTTCAATATACTCAAATTTAATTGGTTGTGAAAGTATATTCTGCATAATTATTCCTGCAAATCTCCCCTTATTTACTTAGCATAGCCTCATTTAATCGATTCATGCGAAAATGCTCCACCACATCAATCATGAATCGTTCATCATGAATAGGGTTCACATCCATTTTAAATAAGTGCGACTCGCAATGACAATCGCTGCAACCAAAGCCTTTCACCTCGTCTATACTAATCCCCTTCATAGCCGTTGCCAATTCACATTCTAAATCACTGGAGCTACGAATCGGCAAGGCTGCCACAACAGTGCTGACACTGCGCAAATAGTCGAGATGCCAGTGCTTCTTTTTCCGCTTCCGTTTATGACGCTCAATACGTTTTTCTAAATTCGCCTTCGCTGACCCTACATACACATAATAGCCAGGGTCAAAGTGCATCTCTCCCTTGCTACCGATGGTTAAGGTCACGGGCTCTTCCACCTGCAACACCATGAGGTAGTCCCCTCGGTCCTCCGCTTCTCGGCGCACAGTCTCTCCATGATACACGCATTCTCGCACCACCTTAGGTCTGTTAAACTCTGAGGTCCACTGTAACGCTATCGCTTTCCAATCTAACTGTGGCGCTACCTCAATAAATGTTTTGGTAAACTCCAAATCCGTGTGAAAGTCTGGGGAAAACCACAGAGCTCGTTCCCACTGCACTAAGAAGAGAATCCCCGTCCGATATCCCTCTTGCTGTAACTCTTGGAGATGTAATAAATGTTTTCGGCCTCGTTCTGTCACCGCATCAGGAAACATCGCTCCTTGATCACCAAATAAAGTACAAGATTTCACTTCCAGTAAAAAGTGTTCTTCCTTATCATTTGTAAGAAGCAAATCAAAACGACTATGACCCACCGTGTACTCACGCCGCACCACACGCCACTCTTCCCATCCAGGGATGCGTTGTTCAGCAATCATGTACTCCGCCATATCATTACAATAATTGGTGTCTAACATGATGGGCACACCATCACGTTCAATGCCGATGACACGGTATTGCGTTTTCGCGCCTTCTTTTGGGTGATGCACCACATACATCTTCACCCCTACAAATAGGAGCTCCCACATACGACCTGGATTCGGCAAGTGGGCGGCTATGATCTGTCCCTGTAATTCTAAATGGACTACAAATCGGTTCGGTCGCTCTACAAACGTAGCGACCTGTACATTTTCATATAATACTTTCATATATATCCTTATCTTTCTTTTTATTATTCCTTTACATGGGTAGCACTCTTGTTTCCATATTCACTAACTATGTTTACACAAACTATATGGCTCTAGACATACGCATAGGTAGCGTTATCTATAGGATTGTATACTCTAAAACACGGTTCTAAAACTAGATTTATATGCTATATATATCAAGATTGATATACGATATAATTCATTTACAAACCTAACATACAATTTCTTGATTCATACTAAACGCCACACATGTCAAACACACTAGATATATATGACTCATTTGTACATACGATA